>CAYTDU010000075.1:0-13203 GCA_964436395.1 uncultured Gemmatimonadaceae bacterium
TTCTCTGCACCGTCAACCACTCCCTGCTGTAGTGCGGTATACAACTCACCCCAGGGTATGGGTGTGGCCGATCCACCGAGTGCGCTCACCATGCGCATGGCAGACGCGCTTTCCTGGGTTCGGATTTTGAGGCCCGTGAGGTCGGCGGGTGACTGCACCGGACGGCCGATGGTGTAGAAGCTCCTGCTGCCCGCATCGTAGAAGCACAATCCAAGCAAACGAGAGCTTTCAGCCGAACGCAGTAGGTCTCGCCCGATCGGTCCTTCGAGGACCGCCCACTTGTGCGCGTCGTCCTCAAAGACGTATGGCAGGCTCAGCACCATGTATGGTTCCGCGAAGTTCTCGAGTACGGCTGCCGAGACCTTCGTCATTCCCAGACTTCCAATTTGGAGAAGCTCGAGCGCCTGCCGCTCAGTGCCGAGTTGCTCGCTCGGATAGATGTCGATGCGCATTGTGCCGCCAGACTTTTCAACCACACGTTCAGCCATCATCACCATGGCGCGGTGGACTGAGTGGCTGGGGTCGAGACCGTGGGCCAGCTTGATGACGGTCTGATCTCCACCGGCCGTGCAGCCAAACACGGAAAGGAGCACGACTGACCACACCCGGCGAATCAACACCTGGCCGCCGCGTCTCACCAACTGTGCATCGTCCCGTCGAGTTTCCTGTTGATCGGTAAGTATGCTCGACGGTAGGGGAACGTTGCCGCGAGTTCTTCGTCGATGTCCACACCGAGCCCTGGTGCCTCTCCCGGGTGAAGAGTTCCCCCTTCGAACGTATACTCATGCGGGAACACGCGATCCGTGTCTTCGCTGTGCCTCATGTATTCCTGGATGCCGAAGTTGTGCACGCTTATGTCGAAGTGCAGAGCGGCGGCCATACATACTGGGCTCAGGTCAGTTGCACCATGACTTCCAGTGCGCACGTGAAAAGTCTCGGCGAGGTTCGCGATTTTTCGCAGGTGGCTAATCCCACCAGCGTGCACCACTGTTGTCCTGACGTAGTCGATGAGTTGCTCTTGGATGAGTTGCTGGCAGTCATATATGCTGTTGAACACTTCACCGACCGCGATTGGGGTGGTCGTGTGTTGTCGGATTATGCGGAATCCCTCCTGCAGCTCAGCCGGTACCGGGTCTTCCATCCAAAAGAGTCGAGACGGTTCGAGGCTCTTTCCGAGCCGCGCTGCCTCGATCGGTGTGAGGCGGTGATGGACGTCGTGCAATAGGTGCACCTCGTCACCAAGCTCAGACCGTACTCGAGCGAACAGCTCAGGTGCGAAATCGAGATATCGTTCTGAACTCCAGCGGTTCTCCAGTGGTTTGTTGGGTTCGGCCGGTTCGTAGTACAAGTCACCTCTGCCTACGCCGTAGGTACCCTCGAGACCCGGGATCCCACACTGCACCCGTATCGCCTGATAGCCGAGTTCTCGGTACCGCTCGACTGCGCGTAGGGTGTCGTCGATATCGTTGCCGTTGGCGTGACCGTATACGAGAACACTTTGGCGCGACGCTCCGCCCAGTAGCTGGTAAACCGGAACGCCTAGCGACTTGCCCAATATGTCCCACAGTGCCGTGTCCACCGCCGCAATGGCCGCCATCGTAACTGGCCCGCGTCGCCAGTATGCGCCCTTGTACAGGTACTGCCACGTGTCTTCAATTCGGCGCGCATCTCTGCCAATGAGTAGCGGAGCGACATGATGTTCCAGGTAACTCGCGACAGCCAACTCGCGTCCGTTGAGCGTGGCATCGCCGAGTCCGTAGATGCCTGCATCTGTTTTTATTTTCAACGTGACGAAATTGCGATCCGGAGAGCATACAATCACGCGGGCTTCGACGATCTTCATATTGAACTCACCTCAGTGTTACCGGATTGCGCACAGTTTTCCTCCAGCGGCCGGTCATTTCGCTGCAATCCAACTGTGCTGCGGATCCTCGAACACGGCGAGCTTTCTGTGCTCGCCAACCAAGGCCCACAGGTAATAAAGCCTATACCCCGGAGGTGCCGACACCGGATGGTAGCCGTACGGTATCGTAACGGCATCTCCGTCGCGCACCATATGGGTGATTGACTCCCCATCGGCCGTATAGAGCGCCTGATGGCCGAATCCACTCGGGGGATCGACCCGATAGTGGTACACTTCCTCGAGGCGTGGTTCACCATCTGCGCCGTCGTGTTTGTGCGGTGGGTAGCTGCTCCAGTTGCCAGCCGGATTGAATGTTTCTCCAATCATCAGCCGTTTGGCGAACGGATCCGACACGAGTATGTCGTGTACTTCGCGGGCGTAGTTGGCCGCGCCCCGTTGATTGACCGTTATTTGCTCGGGACCGATGAGTGCCGGTGAACCGTCTTCCTCAGTCGGGGCAGTGACGATGATGCCCTCCAGCCGGTCTACCGCCGCGATCGTCAAGTTCAATCTCGGCGGCAGGTAAAGCGCGGTTGCGCGTTGCTCGAAAACGCTCTTCCGAGCGACTTCCCATACTTCTTCGGCTATCTGAAGCTTCCCCGCGCCCTCCTGCAGCACGAATACGGCCTCGGTGTCCTTTGGACGAAACACCACACTCTCTCCCGGGTCGAGCCTCACCCGCCAGCTACTCAACTCCTTTGAACCGCCCTCCCCGGAGATCTGAATAGACTGTAACCCGTTTTGTCGCGGGACCCTGAAGAGCGTATCGTAGAGCTGTTTGCTCTTACCACCCCACACGAAGCTGTCGGTCATTGGTTCACTCCACTAGCCAGGAAACCACCATCGACGGCGATTACTTCTCCGGTCACGAAACTCGCGGCGTCAGACGCTAGGAAGACCGCTGCTCCCACGAGCTCCTCGACGTTGCCAAAGCGACGCATGGGTGTGCGCATAACCAGCTCCTTGCCCCTTTCAGTTCCTTCTAGAAGGTGCCTGTTGAGTTCAGTCGGAAACACACCGGGCGCTATTGCGTTCACACACACGCCCTTCGCGGCCCATTCTACCGCGAGAGACTTGGTTAGCCCAACGACGCCCGCCTTGGTAGCGCCGTACGCCGCCACTTGATAGAGGCCGACATGTGCAGCGAGAGAGGCGATGTTGATTATCCGTCCCCATTTGCGTTCCAGCATATGCTTGCCGAAGATCACGCTGGAGAACATCGTTCCGGTGAGATTCACCTCAATGATGCGGTTCCAATCGGATACGTCCATCTCAAGAGTGGACACCTTCTTCGTCGTCCCTGCACTGTTCACTAGAATGTCGACGCCGCCAAACTCGTTGACGCAAGAACGAAGCAACTGCCGAACGGATTCCGCGTCGGTTACATCGACCGTGGTGCGAAGCGTGCGCCGCCCATGCGATTCAATCTCGTCAGCAATCGCCGCAACCATGTCGGAGCGCCGCGAGCTCGCCACGACATTTGCGCCCGCAAGTGCAAACCCGTTTGCGATCGCCCGTCCAATACCGGTCGCGCCTCCAATCACTACGGCGCTTCGCCCACTTAGATCGAGGGAATCGAGTCCCATGAGACAGCTCCATTCTCGCTTGTTACCTGCAGTTCGACCGGGGCTATATTATCCGAAAGTACAACCAGGAGTAAGATCCTTGAATCCTCTCGTCCTGAAGCTCGACCTGTTGGACAATGTAGCGGTTGCGCTCGAAACACTCACCAAAGGTACCGAGGTGATGGTCGATGGTGGGGCTATCGTCTTGTCCGACGACATACCTGCACTCCACAAATTCGCTCTGGAAGCTCTAGATCCGGGTGATGCCATCGTCAAATACGGTCTGGCGATAGGCGAGGCAAAACAGTCGGTCGACAGCGGAGCTTGGGTGCATACGCATAACCTGAAGACTGCGCTGGATCGTGTTGTCGAGTACAGGTACACGCCTGAGCCGGATGGCGAAGAACGATCGCCCATCGGTCTCACATTCGATGGCTACGTTCGCTCCAACGGAGCAGTGGGAACGCGCAATGAGATTTGGGTCTTTCCGTCAGTGGGCTGCGTAAATCAGGCTTCGGAGACAATTGCCCGCGTGTGCAACGAGCAGGTCGGTGATCGCTTCGACGGCGTCTACGCATTCGTACATCCGCACGGCTGTAGCCAAGCCGGTGACGATCTGGAGGACACCCGGCGCGTACTTGCAGGGTTGATGCAGAACCCAAACGCGGGAGGTGTGCTTCTTCTCGGCTTGGGGTGCGAGGCAAATCAGATCGAGAGCGTTTTGGCCGCTGCAACAGGTGTTGATCGACGGCGTCTCAGGTACTTCAACGCGCAGGATGTTGAAGACGAGATCGAGCACGGAGTGCAGGCGGTTCGGGAGTTGGCGCACATCGTTGAACGTGATAGTCGCACTGAATGTTCTGTATCCGACCTGATATTGGGGCTGGAGTGTGGTGGCTCCGACGCATTGAGTGGCGTGACCGCAAACCCACTGGTAGGACGGCTTTCCGATCGTGTTGTGGCAGAGGGTGGGGGCGCTATACTCGGGGAAGTCCCAGAGATGTTTGGGGCGGAGCAGGCCCTGATGGATCGGGCGGTCAACCAAGATGTATTTGCCGACATAGTGACCCTGATCAAAGACTACAAGCAGTATCTAACCGAGCAAGGCTGCCCCGTATACGAGAATCCATCGCCTGGAAACCTCGACGGAGGTCTTACGACTTTGGAGGAGAAGTCTCACGGGGCGATCAGGAAGGGTGGCACCTCAAGGGTGCACGAGGTGATTCGGTACGGAGACCGGATGCTCGGGTCGGGCCTGGCCCTACTGAATACGCCAGGCAATGACGCTGTCTCGAGCACTGCACTCGTAGCCGCGGGTGCTACTGTATTGCTGTTCACTACGGGTCGCGGAACTCCGCTGGGTTCACCTGTTCCAACGATAAAAATCTCGACGAACACGGCGATTTCCGAGAAAAAACCGCGTTGGATCGATTTCAACGCGGGTGCGTTGGCGGATGGGTCGGCGACTGTGGAAGACCTGGAAGAAGATCTGATCGCCCTGTTGCTAGGCATTGCCAGCGGTCGAGTGCAAGCGAGTAACGAACAATCGAATCAACGAAGCATAGCCATCTGGAAGAACGGCGTCACGCTGTAGAAAGAAGCCGCCTCATAACTGGGTCAGCATCCAGGTCCCACCAATGATTAGGATTACGAACAACCAACCGACTAGGAACCCGGCCACTGCCACACGTGAGGGGATTGGAATCACGAGTGACGTGCTAGGGAAAAGGATCCGTGCCGGGGGCACTTGTGCGTTGGGGGGAAGTGTGCAGGGGAAATCGACCGCCTCTCCCGGAGTTACAGGTGTGCGAGCGAGAGCATAGAAGTGATCGACCTTTGTGTCGGGCAGTGGTTTTGTTGCTAGGCTGGCAATCACCCCCGCTGCCAGCCCGGCGGTCGTGTAGAAGACCATCTGCCACGGCAAGTGGATCTCGGGCTGCCCTGCCTGTACGAAAACCAATCTCAGCGGTTCGCAAATCGACCACGTACTCACCCAGTCGACAAAGAATCCTTGTGCCGAGATCCACCAGGCAAAGAGTGCCGTGAGCGTTGACGCCCAGGCTCCGTTTGCATTGGCCCTGCGCCACAGGAGACCCATCCAGAAAGCGATGCCCATCATGGGTGAGACTTTCCAAAAGATCTCCAACGCGTCGATGACACCGGGAACCCAATATGCGAAACCAAGACCTCCTGCCACGGTAAACAATGAGGCCATTCGGACGATCCCGACGTAGTGCCTGTCGGTTAGGTTGGGTGCCAAAGGTTTGTAAATGTTGCCCGTGAACAACCCGGCACCGGCTACCATGAACGCATCGCATGAACTCATTACGGACGCGATCAGCGCTGAGAGAAACAGACCCACCAGCCCCGGCATCAACGGAGACAGGAAGTCACGCGCGACCCTACCGAAGATCTGGTCAGGGTCTATGCCGGCTGACCCGTAGTAGGCCAGAGCAGCCAGGCCGATTATACTCCAGGCGACCGTACAGAAGCGTTTGACGAGGTTTCCGCCCATGAATCCCCATGCACCGTCCAGTTCGGTTCGCCCGGCCGCGCAGTTGCTGAGAATGTGCGGTTGAGCGACTATCCCGACCAGCCCGTTGAAAGCGATAATCAGTATGTAGAACACACCGATCTCGCCGGGGGCCACCAGTGACATCATCTCCGGGTTGTCGATTGCTGCTCGCATCCCCGACATCCCACCGACGGCGCCAAGCACCAACGGCAGCAGCATAACCGAGAACGCAATGGTCAGAACACCTTGGAGCAAGTCTGTAATTATCGCTGCAGACAACCCACCGGCGATGCCGTAAGCCACAAACAAGACTGCCATCAGAACGATCGCCCACGCCTCGGGTACGCTGCCGCCCGTGCCCGCTTCGATAACAGCGCTCGATCCCTTCAACATCAACCCGATCATAACAGCCAGGTTCACCACGGCGATCCCACCGTATAGAATACCGACGCTGCGATTGTAACGAGCTTCAAATACGTCGGACATGGTGATTGCGCGGAAGCGTCTCATGACGGGCGCAATCAGCCAGTAGAACGGTGTAGCAAAGAGGTACAGCCACTGATACCAGATGCCCGACAAGCCGTTTGTGAAGCTCTTCGATGCCACGCTCACAGCCTGGTCCGACGAGGTGCCGGATCCAAAGCTGAACATTATCATCGTGAACTTGCCGAAGCGGCGGGGCATCACGAAGCTGCTCAGATCGCGCACCATCCGGCTTGTGTAGAAGCCGATACCGACAGTGAGCAACAGGTACAAGAAGATTACGAACAGGTCTGCACCGTGAAGTCCGAACATAGATCAATCCTGTTGCCGGACGTCTCCAACCCGAAAAAGCCCGTCGACAAACCGTAGATCCACGTGGTTGTCGAATTGATGGGACGTAGACTCGATGCCAAGCAGGGAGAGTGGATTGTGAAACCCGATACCCTCGAGTTCTGATTCGGTCAGCGAACCCAGACCGGCTAGGACGTTCATGCATTCCAACATGTCGCGGGCAGATCCCGCGAGTTGATCTGTCTCCTTGCAGTGAAGCCATCCATTTGGCTCCAGTACCACTGCACGATCTGCGACCTCATATTCACCGGGTGGGAGCCCAGCCAGGGGCATCAGATCGCTGGTTACGATGAAATGGCTCGGTGCCTTCACGTTTACGAACACACGCAACATCTCTTCGGGTTGATGAAAACCATCCGTCACGCACATCGCGAAAAGACGGTCATCAGCCAACATGGGCCAGAGCGGGTTTCGAAAGCGGTCGATCGTCGAACTGATGCCATTGCCGAGGTGAGTTGCAGACGTGGCACCGGCGTCGATTGCCTCATGTATTGTCCGTGCGTCGGCGTTGGTATGGCCGATTGACACAACCGTCTTGGAAGAGCGAGTCACGTGTTCGATTAACTCGAGAGCACCGGGTACTTCGGGTGCAAGTGTCAGTATCGCGACACGATCGTCGCACCACTTCCGCAGCCGTTCGTAAACCTCTATGGAAGCAGGACATACGAATTCGCGGTCATGCACACCGCGGGGCCCGTCTTCGGGGTTGATGAAGGGACCCTCGATGTGCACACCGAGATTTTGGGCCATAGGGCCGTCGCCGCGCCACCGCGCGAGAACGGGCAGACATCCCTCATAGCGCTCCATAGATGTTGTAATGACGGTTGGGCAGAAGCCGATAACGCCGCGCAGGTAGAGGAGGTTTGCGACTTTCGCGATGTCGCTTGCGGCAAGATCGCCACTAGTGAAATCCACGCCGGCCGCACCGTTCACTTGGAGATCGATGAACCCGGGAATCATTCGGTGGTGTCCAACAGCGATGCTGAATCGGTGTCGAGGAACACCCAGGTATCAGCGTGTGTCTGCAGTATCGATGCTGGGTGTTTTGGATCGACCGGTCGGTTGGGGCCGAGGCAATCGTGCACCGCTTCTGCCTTGCGCAAATCGGGAACGGTGCACACAATATGTCTCGCTTTCAAGATTGCAGGTATCGACATCGAGATTGCTTGGGTTGGCACTTCATCGACCGAACGAAACCAGCCTTCACCTACCTGCTGCCGCCTGCACGCTTCATCGAGATCCACGATCAGATACGAGGAATTGGCATCGAAGTCAGCCGGGGGATCGTTGAAAGCCAGGTGTCCGTTCTCGCCGATGCCGACGAGTGCGAGATCGATTGGTTCGGCATCCAGCAGCGCCGCAAGTTTGTTGCACTCCGCATTCGGGTCTGCTGAGTCTCCTCTAATCTCGTGGAAGACTGCCGGGTGAACCGGCCTTACGATCCGCTCGTTGAGATAGCGCCGGAAGCTGGCGGGATGATCGGCGCTCAGACCTACGTACTCATCGAGGTGAAACAGTTCGACCCGCGACCAGTCTATTCCATCGCTTTGCGTGAGATGCTCCAGCATCACGAACTGTGAAGCTCCGGTCGCTGCCACCAGGCGCGCTCTTGCTTTCTTATCCAGCGCTCCTCGAAGAATAGATCTAGCTCTATCTGCAGCAGCTCGGCCGAGCGTCTCCTTGTCGGGGAATACCTCGAGGTGCATGGGCATCTCAATCAGACCCTGCGTGGCATTGGAATGCCGTGTTCGTGATCTGGCATCGGTGTGTAATCAGGGTACCCGATGTCCTGAACTAGGTCGTCGATAACGACGGCTTCACCCGATGCAATGGAACTGTTGGCGGCGATGCCAGTGAGTACCGAATAGGCGCCGGATCTTTGGTCGGCAGCCTGGACGAGTGGGTCGTGGCTATCCTGATCCGCGAAAATGTGTTCGAGCATCAGTGTATCCGCACCAACGTGATCTCCGGCGAACTCGGCAATCTCAACTTCAGTCGGAGCCCCCCGCAGCGGGATGATTGTCGTTCCTATCTCCTCGTGGGTTCCTAAGCCGCCATCGACGTTCTCAAACTGCTGGTAGACGGATTTGTGTTCCAATCGTCCACGCGTACCATTGAAGACGATATGAAAGCCCTCCCATGCGTTGTATGCGTTCAACGAATATGTCATCATCACACCGTCGTCGTACCTAACCAAGAGGTTCATGCAGTCTTCGATGTCTATGTCCGGTCGCCAAACGCAGCGATCGCGATAGTACCCGTCATAACTCTCGTTGTCGAGGTAGAGCTGTTTGTACAATGAGTTAGAAGCAAGATCGAAGTAGAAGGTACATGCATCCTTCTCATGACACGTGAGGCAACGCTCGTGAGGACTATCGAGACCTAAACGCCGCGCCATCTTTGGGGTGTAATAGTCTCGCTTCCCGTTCGCCACGACTGATACCGGTATCGCAGAAAGCCACCAGTTCACCAGGTCGAAATGGTGTGTGGCCTTGTGTACCAACAGACCACCTGAGACTTCTTTTTGACTGTGCCAGCGGCGGAAGTAGTCCGCGCCGTGCATGGTGTTTAGAAGCCAGTGAAAGTCCACCGACAGGATGTCGCCTATCGCTCCCGACATCAGCAGCTCTTTGACCTGAACATATGGGGGGGAATAGCGCAGGTTGAAGATGGATCTGCATCTGCGGTCGGTTCGCTTCTGTGCGTCGAGGACTGCACGGCATGTCTCCGCCGTCGTGGTCATCGGCTTCTCCGTGATGATATCGCAGCCGAGTTCCATGCCTCTCACGATGTAGCCGTGATGTGTGGCGTCCGGAGTAGTCACAATGATGGTGTCGGGCCTCTGTTCGTGGATCATTCGCTCGAATTGGTCACCGGTATAGATGGGAACAACACGACCTGTGTCGCGTTCGCCCCACTCCTGAGCGAGCCGCAAACGACCTTCGTTCACGTCGCAATACCCAACCATCTCGGACGAGCCGGCGTACGTCTTGTTTATGGCTTCCTGATACAAGATGGAGCGCGAGCCGACGCCGACGTTCACATAGCGTTTCCTCGGACGGTTGCCGCCGGCCTGTGTGAGTAGCGGACTGTGAGCCAGCCAGAGTCCGATACCGGCGCGCGAGGATGTCTCCAGAAAGCGTCGGCGTGAGACTCCCTGCGGAGTCTGTTGTGAAGATTTCATATTGACGTCCCTGCGTAATGTGGCTTCTGTCGGAGTCGACTACCGAAGCCAGCGGTCTATGTTCTCGTGCACGAATACGTCGTCGTTCAATTCCGGATACGCTCCGTACACTCGATCGATCTCGCGCAGCTGCCCTTCCGTAATCCCTTCTTCCGAATTCAAGGTCCATATTCCCTCGAGCAAACCCTGTCGTCGCAACACTTCGTGGATCCCGACGATGCTTCCCCGGAAATCGTTGGAAGCATCAAAGAACGCGGCATTGGAGTCAGTGATTTTCGTTCCCAAAGACAGCAGGTCCGCGATATCTTGTTTGCCCGTCGTGGTTTGAACGCGGTCGAGGAGTTCGACTGCGGATCTCGTCCAGACTGCCCAATGTCCCAACAGGCCACCCACGATTCGTTTCTTTGCACGCTGGCCGTCCGCGTCCAACTCAAACTCAGTGAGCAGGTCGGCGACTATGTTGTCGTCGTTTCCGGTGTAGAGCGCAATACTGTCGGCGCGGCCGGACGCCACAACCCCGCGCACGACATCGATGGTTCGGTAGCGGCTGAAGGGGGCGATCTTGATCGCGACCACATTTTCGATCTTGCAGAACTCCCGCCAAAATGCGTAGTCCAGGACTCTGCCACCCACAGCAGGCTGCAGGTAGAAGCCCACTAGTGGCAGAATCTGCGCGATTTCGGTCGCGTGCTCGATGAGCCTCGCGTCGCTGTCCGAACGGAGAGCAGCAAGGCTCAACAATACAGCATGGTATCCCAGGTCGGAGGCGGTTCTCGCCTCATATGATGCCTGTTCCGTTTTGCCGATTACACCCGCGATCTTGATGACAGGTTTGCCGGTGGTGTCCGTAAATGCGTCGATTTCTTCCCGCGCCAAGTCCAGCACTGGTTTGAACAAGCCGATCTCCGGTCGGCGAATCTCGAACTGAGTCGTGTGGACACCGACCGCGATCCCGCCAGCACCGGCGTCCAGGTAGTAGCGGGTGAGCGCTCGCTGCCTACGCTCATCTAGCTTTCGTGACTCGTTCAACGCCAAAGGGTGTGCTGGTATTACCTGACCCTTGTTCAAGTGGGCAAATATGTCCGTCGGCAAAGGACCTGAACTCACTGTAATCGCTCTCCTCGATCAGTATCTGCCGTCCGTCACTTCGAACTCGGTAGGTCTGTTGAGAAGTGGTAGCTCTCTCTGCAACCAGTCCGAGATCCACAGGATCATCTGTTCAACCGATACTCGTGGTCGGCCGAAAAGTCGGAAAGCATTGGACGCGTTCGAGAGTAGCGCCATGCCGGACTCTTCATTCTCGAACACTGGCTTCACACCCAGAACTCGTCCAAACTGTGTGGCGATGTCGCGGACCGACAGGATCTCGGGACCAGTGATGTTCAGAATATTCGGAGGGCTCGAACAGAGATCTAGAGCGCGCAGGGTCAGATTGTTATTGTCTCCCTGCCAGATCACGTTCACATGACCGTTCGTCAGGTCGATCGGTATACCGTTCTTCACCTTCAAGCCAATGTCTACCAGGACACCGTAGCGCATCTCCACGGCATAGTTGAGCCGCAACATCACAACCCTCGTTCCGTGTTCGCTGCTGCCGTACTCGAACATACGTTCTCTACCGAGTACGGTCTGCGCGTACTCACCAACAGGGTCGGCTGCATGCTCCTCAGTACAACCACCCGAGCCAACGTTCACGTAGGGGTACACGTTGCCGCTCGAGTACACCACGATGCTCGAATCTCGGTATCTGTCGGCAACTAGCGCCGGCAGCTTCACGTTCATAGCCCAGGTGAACGACGGATCTGAGGATGCGCCGAATTTTTTGGCAGCCAGGAAGAACACGTTCTCGGCTTCGGGGAGTCGTTCCAGGAACTCTCGGTCCAGCATATCTCCCGCGATCGTTTCTACGCCGTTGGTGTCCAGGCACTGCCTGATACTCTGATCCGTGAACCTGGACACACCTATGATTCGTCTGGTAATCCCTGCTTGGCCGGTTGCTCTATTGGCCATGCGTGCCAAGGTCGGCCCGATCTTACCGCCTATGCCGAGAAAGATGATGTCACCTTCAAGCCTTGCGAACTGCTGGACAACCTCGTCGGGTGGTGTCGAAAGCAAGTCCTCCAACTCGGCAACTCCGTTTATTGTCTTGGGCACGTCAGGCACGACGCAGCACCGTTTTTTCGAAATTCTCCCATGATGCGCCGGTCGTTTGCCAACACGAACATGCCGACGCCACGATGATACCAGGTCCAGAAAATTCGAGGACGCTGCTGAGGTTCTCCTTCATGCTATCTCGTCAGGCCAGGGTGTTTGAAAGGGTCATCCCGGCAACCACACCCGCAAGGAGAGTCCCTGGCTTTGCCTCAGCCACTCGACATAGCGAATCCCAAACAGCATACAAGGGAGGGGAGGAGGTGAGCAGCCTACAGTTCCTGAATCCCCATCCCGTCGAGAACACCGCGCATGTATGCAAACGATCTCTGCATTCCCGGCACCGGGTCGTTGGCGTCGATCTCGTACTCCAGATTCACGTACCCCTCATATCCCATATTCACAAGCTGCTTGAAGATCGCCGGTATCGGCATTGCGCCCTCCCCGACGACGCATTGGCTGTCTTTGTCCATCAGATCGCGAAGGTCTTTGACGTGGACGTCCAATACTCGGTCTCCCGCTTCAGCGATCGCTTCGACTATGTCCACGCCGGTCCTGGTCGTGTGGCCCAAGTCGACGCACAATCCCACGCGAGGGTCCATGTCGCCGATCACCGGCAGCGCATCGCGCGGGCCTGGGAAGTACTCATCTTCCGGTCCGTGGTTGTGTATTGCGACCTTGATGTCGTACTCCTGGACGAACCGCTCGATCCGCGGCATGGTTTGCACGGTGGGTGCAATGACCATGAGCGGCATTCCACAATTGCGGGCGTAGTCGAAGTAGGTACGCATGTCGTCGTCATCGTCTTGCTGCAGCGTGATCACACCGCCGCCCACTATCTCAATTCCAGCATCCGAGAATGCCTGGCGCCCAGCCGCTATCTCCTCCGGAGTCGATTCATAGGGTAGGTGGAAGGATTTGACACTCACATAGTCCGAGTTGATCGCGTTGATTCCCGCGATCGCGTCCGCCTGGCTCAACTCGCGCAAGGAGTATGATGCCACGCCGAGTTTGATTCCCCCTGTTTGAGGAGCCGGGTTTTCCCCTGCGC
>CAYTDU010000076.1:0-13195 GCA_964436395.1 uncultured Gemmatimonadaceae bacterium
ACTGTCTTCACGGCTCCATCCTGGTTGAGGGAAGTCCCTGGAAGCGAGGGTTACTGGGATCGAAACCCCATACAGATCGAGCAGTACCAATCGTGGCGAGAGAACACGACCCAGTTCGAAGCCGTTGCGGTTCACAGACTCCGCGTGATGACTCTTACCGGCCTGGGCACTCCAAGAAGAGTGATGGTAGGTGCAGCATCCGCATCGCTCTTGAGGGTCCTCGGTGTCACGCCCGTGTTGGGTCGCTGGTTTTCACCTCAGGAGGAAGGATTCACGGAGGGGAGTGGTGCTCGAGTAGCCGTGCTGAGTCACGAGATGTGGGATACGCATTTCGCCTCCCGCACGGACGTCGTCGGTGAGACTGTGGACCTTGACGATATCACGTTCACGGTCGTGGGCGTTCTTCCCCGCGGATTCAGATTGCGCTGGTTGGGTCACCCCTGGACCGAGGAGGTTGACACTGGTGACAAGGGGATTTGGATGCCGATTGGTGCATCTGGACATGACCCGAAGGGCGGGAGCTGGGAGGCCATCGGACGGCTACGAGAGGGTGTCACACCCGAGCGAGTGACTGCGGAAACGCGCTCCATACTGATGCCTGATACCGGTCCGGGCGAGGGAAGCGTGAGAATCGTGGAGCGGAAGACGGCTGACACCGAAGACCTTTCCTCGCCGCTAATCCTACTTTTTGGCTCGACCGGTGTGCTTTTGCTCATTGCGTGTGCAAATGTCGCCATCCTGTTCGCAGGAGAGGCTGTTGCCCGAGATAGAGAACTCAACACACGCTATGCACTGGGTGCTGGGGTCGGACGGATAGTCACGCAACTGATTACAGAGAGCTTGCTCTTGGGTCTGATCGGTGCGGCATTGGGCGCTGTGTTTGCGTGGGGAGCACTGGGAGGCATAATGGCAGTGGCGCCCCCGATCCCCAGAGTGGACAACGTGGGCATTGATCTCCCAGCCCTGCTTGTGGCAACGCTGTCGGGGCTACTCGCCGGCATAGTCTCCGGAACGGTTCCCGCGATAAACTCCGCTCGTAGGTCAGCAGGTGCATCTGGTTGTGCTACGCGAACCTCGGTAGCATTCCACAGGCAGCCTCTGCAACGCTGTCTCGTACCGGGGCTCATCGCGCTCGTAGCGACGCTCTTGGTTGGAGCCGGACTTTTGCTCCGAAGCTACGACGTTTTGCTCACCGTCGACCCGGGGTTCCATGCGGAAAACCTTGGCTCTGTCCATCTGACGCTGCCCGAGAGTCGCTATACCAATGGAAGAGAGCGGTGGACGTTCTACGAACAGCTGCTCCAGCAGATCCGAGCGATTCCAGAAGTGCGTTCCGCGGGCCTTGCTTCATCCCTTCCGTTCCCAGGTAAGAACAACATCAACAACTCCATGATATGGAAGGTCGGAAAGGGGTTGGAATCCGAAGCCGGCATACGAGGCACTAGCTTCGACGTGACACACGGGTATCTGGAAACCCTTGGTGTGCGGCTGCTCGCCGGACGCCTCTTCACAGCCGCCGATGATGTCGACGGCGAACCAGTGATGATTGTCAACGAGACACTTGCTCGTCGATACTGGCCGAACGAATCACCGCTCGGCTCACGAGTTCGTTATTGGGCGGGTACCCACACCATCGTTGGAGTGGTCGGCGATGTGAAGCGTGAAGACCTCGCTTCTGAACCGGAGCCAACATACTACGTTGCGCTCGGCCAACGTACCGATGAAGTAGACGATCCGACGCTCTTGGTTAGAACCAGCGGTGATCCCAGCCAGGTTATTCCGACGCTGAGGCGCCTGATCCGTGCAGCGGACGGCAACGTTCCTGTGGACGTGGCCACGACAATGACCGCTCTAGTCGCCGCGTCCGCTGCCGATGCTCGCTACCGAGCCCTGCTCATGGCAGCGTTCGGAGTTTTGGCCGTGTTGCTGGCATCCACAGGTGTTTACGGCGTCACAGCCCGGACGGTGGAGCAGCGCACCCGGGAACTGGGCATCCAGATGGCGTTGGGGGCAACCCGAAGCAATGTCATCGCCGCGACGGTCTGGACGACCGTGAAGAGTGCAGGACTAGGCCTACTCTTGGGACTCGCCTTATCGCTGTGGTCTTCGCGTTTTCTTTCGCGTTTCCTGTTCGAGATCGAAGCGTCTGACCCAGCGACGTACGGAGTCGTTGCTGCACTAATCGCGTCAGTGTGTCTGCTGGCGTCATACACGCCTGCCAGGCGCATCACTACGGTGAACCCAGTGGAGGCGTTGCGGGCGGAGTAGCCACAATGCCACGCCGATTGAACACAACTCGCTCCGAATCCAGTATTCGTAGCCCGCCCCCTCTCAGTGCTGTTTCCAGCACCGGCTCTACCGTTGACAGATACACGTGAGATGGGCCGCCCGGCTTTCGCCCGACGGCCCATCAGTCAGATCACTCGATTCAGCTACTCGCTGATCGGGTCCAATCAGCTACTCGCTGATTGGGGAGACGTTCTCCGCTGCAGGACCCTTCTGACCCTGGACTACGTCGTACTCGACCCGCTCACCCTCGCGGAGCGACTTGAAGCCCTCTCCCTGAATCGCACTGTGGTGGACGAAACAATCCTTGCCACCGTCCTCGGGCGTCACGAATCCGAAGCCCTTGCTGTCGTTGAACCACTTCACTGTTCCTCTGGTACGCATTACGTACTCCCTTACTTTGCTGTGGTCGGGGCGCGGGTAATGCCGTACCAACCGACTACACTTCCGCGGTCAATGCCCCCGCGTGGGCAGCCACGCTACCGTGCGCGGCAAAATCTCTCAGATACAAAACGGAGGACCCGATCGTTGCCAAGTCCCCCGTCGACGTTCGAATTTTCATCAGCCCCCAATAGAGGGCCGTTGTTCACTCCATATGAACCTTAACCGGCGCCGGACATCGGAGCAAGCTTCAGTTTGCTCTGCGGTGGGCCGCTCTTGCCGCGCGCCCCGTCAGGCGCGAGCTTTAGAGTGTAAAAATTGCAGTGGCCCGCGCTGTTCGCTGCCGGTCCTTGTCACCACTCGCCTCGCCTGAGCGGTCCATCCATCGGTAACGCGCGCTCCCACAGTGCTTCGAAAGAAGCGCTACAACTGGCGCACGAGGTACCGAAAATGCGGTTATTGCTTGTCAGCCCAAAGGTTCCCGAGAGTTTCTGGAGTTTCAGGTGGGCAGTGGACAAGATCCTGCCCGGGAAAAAGGCTCTGAATCCGCCCTTGGGCATCGCTACTGTTGCCGCGCTCTGTCCCGACCATTGGGATGCGACAATCATCGATGAGAACGTGGAGTCGATCCCGCTCGATCCGAACGCCGACATCGTCGGCATCTGTGGAATGGGTGTGCAATTCGAGCGGCAGAAAGAGCTGTTGTCGTACTATCGCAACAAAGGGTACTTCGTGGTTGCGGGTGGCAGCTATGCGTCGCTGTGCCCTGAACAATATGAGTCGATAGCCGACTGTGTTGTGGCGGGAGAGGCTGAGTATATCTGGCGAGAGTTCTGCAAGGATTTCGAGGCGGGGAATCCGAAAGCACTCTACCGGGAAACCGACGTCGTGTTTTTGGCCGATTCACCGGTCCCTCGCTTCGACCTGCTCTCGCTGAGCAAGTACCGAGCGGTGAGTCTGCAGTTCTCGCGCGGCTGTCCGTTCCGCTGTGAGTTCTGCGATATCATCGTGATGTTCGGCCGCAAGCCGCGCACGAAATCGCCGAGCCAGATCGGCAGAGAGTTGGATCTACTCAGGGCTCACGGTGTGCGCAGCGTCTTCTTCGTTGACGACAACTTGATTGGCGACAAACGCGCCGCCAAAGACCTTCTGCGCTTTCTCATTCAGTACCAGCGCGAACACGACTACCGTTTTCTCTTTGGGACGGAAGCGTCCGTCAACCTGGCACAGGACGATGAACTACTCGAGTTGTTCCGCGCTGCCGGTTTCACCTGGGTTTTCCTCGGTATCGAGTCGCCGGATACGGCCTGTCTCGTCGAGACCAAGAAGTTCCAGAACACTCGGCAAGACATTCTCTCTTCGGTGCGCCGCATTTACGCCAGCGGCATGGAGGTGCTTGGCGGTTTTATCGTCGGGTTCGACCACGACACGGCCGAGACGTTCGACAAGCAGTATCACTTCATTACGCAGTCGGGCATACAGGGAGCAATGATCGGTCTACTCACGGCACTGCCCAAGACACCTCTGTACTACAGATTGAAGAAAGCGGGAAGGTTGCTGACAGGAGCCAACGACACCGACAACACCAAGCAAGGCACGAATGTGATTCCGTTGCGCATGAAGTATGAGGAGATGCTGGAGCGGTATCGAGGGCTCTACACTCGCCTGATGGCATATCGAAACATCGCGGACCGGATCAAGAACAAAGTCAGGTATCTCGGTGCCCCTCCCGCGGCGCGCGACGATTCCTGGCCGGCGCGGGTCCGGATCCTCAGGCGTTTGCTGTTCCGTGGGTTACTCCCGGGTGGCGTTCCCCGCATCTACCACTTCATGCGATCGATTCCGTTTGCCAGGCCGCGGTTTATCCCGCTCGTCATCCAAGAGTGGATCATAGGCTTGTCGATGAGAGACTACGTTGAGCGCACCTTCGGCGCACGCGCAGATGAGCTGCGAAGAGCTGCCCGTATCCGTATGCAGCGTATCGAAAGGGCACTGCGCGGCTACGTGCTTCAGGGGACACTGGAGCTTTCGCTCGAGGAGGCCAAGGACGCCGTCATCAACGTGTCACTTTCGCTTCGCGGGCGGCTGGACCGTCGCTTCTTCAGGAGGGCGGGGAAACACTTGGCCAAGATGCTGAAACACAGCTCTGCGTGCGTGACGCTTCGGATAGAAGCGTTGAACGAAACACAGCTCGGACAGCTGCAGCGACTGCTCAGACGCCTGACGCGCTATGGCGATCGGGTTTCTGTTGCGGTGCGTGAAGAGTTGGCGCGAATCATCGAGGTCGACTCGTCGGTATTCAATTTGGTGTTGGAACAACCCGCACTACCCCGCAGCTAAGCCGTCCTGAGCCTCCTAGCCTCGCCGCCGCGTCCCCGGGGATACTCCAGGTAGGGCAGGAGCACCTCGTTCTTCCCACCTCCGATGCCGTCGTACGTGACTGATACCATCGGTACGCCCGTCTTCGCTTCGATCTCCTGTGCCATCGCTTCGGTGATCAACGATGGGCAGCAAAAGGCGGGGCTGGCCTGAACGAACAGCGCCGTCTCCGGGTGATAGCGGGTGGTGTAGTAGATCTTCAGCAGGTTCTCCATGGATTCGCCGGTGTGCTCAAAGCGAACTTTGTATTCCGAAAGCACCGTCTGGGGTGAGGCGTCGTAACTGGGTTCCGGCTCGCCTAGGACCTGCTCAAAGTAAGGGAAGTACTTCCGCTCCAACGGCCCAACCGCAGCCAGCAGCGCTCCCGTGGAGAGCACGTTCATGTACTTGCCCTCCAGAAACCATTTCCACCAATACGGCCGAACCAGCATCTTCACGAACGAGGTATAGGGAGTGGTGATGACCTCACCGCCGTGGTCCTCGATGAAGCGTATCAGACCCTGGTTCAAGATGTCGTTGTCGCGCGAGTAGAGGTCGCCGAAGATCGCCACCTCCGGGCGCCGTTCGCCTTGCACGCATTCGATGCCGTCGAAGCGAGACAAGACCGCTGCCAGAGTTTCTTCCTTGGAGCGATCGCCCTGGAACGCCTCCACGAGTAACTCCATCCCCTCGTGCATCACCCGATCGGTGTCACCGCGGCGCTTCTCGTACGGACGGATCCGGCATCCGATTCTGCGGATGAACCCCCCGAACATGTACGCCGTGTAGACGTCGAGTGGCAGTTTGGCCGAAATGTCCTGAAGCGACATCGCTCCCACGTATACCTTGCACTTCTCGAAGCCTCTGCCGTGTGAGTCGAGGATGGTGCGGATGTGGTGCGGGTAGAGACGAATGTTGCAGGCTATGCTGGATGCGGCCATCCAGAGCACGCTCTGGGCGGGGTCCAGGTTTTGCCGATCCACGTACTCCATGAAGTTTTGGGCGATGATGTTGAGGGGAGTGCACTGACCGGAATTGTGCCGCAGGCTTCGTCTTATCGAGCCCTCCGACTCATCCAGCAGCCTTGCGTCCATCCCCCGCTTTCTCAATGCGGCCACCACGAGCTGGAGGCTCAGGGAATCCCAGTTGGGGAAGAGGATCGTCTTGCCGCCGAGGTCGACGTCGTCGGTATGCTCCTTGAACGCTCTGGTGATGCAGCTCGCTAGCGGATGCTCGGCGGGTGCCGCTACCTTAGGCGATGGTTCCACCTTTTCAGCACTCGAATCCGTGGGTGCGTAATGGTTCCGAAACGCTCGCACCGCCGCCTCGATTCGCGTCTCGTAGCCGAGCCGTGAATCATGTTCGTCCAGTTGTAGAACGAGATACGGCTTGCCGTGCGACTCCACGATTTGCCGGAAATACTCGGTGAGGAACGAATCGGGAGAGCACTTGAATGATGTGACGAAGACCGGGTATGCCCCCGGTGTCCGGGCGCAAACCTCCGCCGCCTCCAGAATCTTGGCGGCGTAATTCCAGTGCACCTCCTCCAGCAGGGGGCGCAGCACCGCCACGTCCTCCTGGGTGTAGGAGAGCATATCCTGGAAGTACACGGGGATGCCCAGAGATCCGAAGATCTGCGGGATCCGCTTGTTCATCGACTCCGAAAGGATCGTATACGGCCTGCCCAAGAGCACTACGTGGAGCGCCTTATCGCTGGGGCAGTAGAGATCGCGGAGCCCGGCCAGCGCCTGGTCCTTCGCCTTCACTGCCTCATCGTATGCCGAGGAGACCTCGAAGAAGGAAACGCCACCCGGCACCACGTCGCGGAGCGTTCGGTAGAGTTCGGCTTTGGCGAAGAGGGGATTGTATAGGTAGTGGATCAGTGGGCTGACAATCCGCGTTTCTTTGGCCGAGGCACTGCCACCAACCCCGCCCCTACCACCCGCGCTATCGTCACTCCTGCCGGCGAGAGCCGCAACCAAACTAGGTGCGAACTGGGTGTAGTAGCAGTACTGACGCCTTCCCGTCTTTGCGGGGGATTTCTTCTCCAGGTAGATGGGCAGGAACACAACGTCGCATCGCTCCTGGAGGTAGCGAACGTGGCCGTGCAGGGCGGTCAGCGGTGCGCAGAACTCGGCCCCGGCGAGGAAACGTCCCTTTTCGATCGCGTCGGAGCATCGCTCGGATGATACGGCCCTGATACCCAGGCGCCCGAAGAAATGCTTCCAGAGGGATACGTCCTCGAATAGATGGAGAGCTGCGGGGAGGCCGATGGTTACGGCGCCACGGTCGTGTGTGGTATCTCCGGCCTTCACCGGCTCAATCCTTCTCAAAGCGCGGAAGACCCGCTTCCGTTCCTTGAGGAGATCGAAGCCCGACGTATTGGTCTGGACGTGCTCCTTGGTTTCGTAATCCCGCCCGCACAGGAATCCGTATGCCACGGTGTTGCCTTGAACCTCCGCCACGCTGAGCTTGCAGTGGTTCGTGCACAGCTCACAGACCTCCGTCCGCACGGGGATCTTGCTTCGGTACAGCGCGGTGCCGCGGAACTTCGAATCCCGTATCCCCTCGTCCCTCAATGTCAAAGCAGCTCCCAGGGCGCCGGTGAGGTGGCAGTACGGGGATACCAATATGGGCTTGCCAAGGCGTTGCTCGAACGCGGCCACCAGCGCCTTGTTCTTGGCGGTGGCTCCCTGAAAAGCCACTTTGTCTCCGATGGCTGAGGGGATTGCCACCTTGTTCAGGTAGTTTTCCCGCACGGAGTGGAGCACCGCCGCCAGCACCTCGCCCCCAGCGTATCCCTCGCTGGTGTAGTGGTTGAGGTCCCGTTCCATGAAGACGGTGCAGCGTTCGCTTGCGAGGGGTGAAGGGTATCCCTCGGTTCGGCTGCCGTACTCGTCCAGCGGCACACCGAGACGTCGGGCCTGCTCCTCGACGAAGCTGCCGGTACCGGCAGCGCACACGTTGTTCATTACCGATAGAGTTACGCGGCCGTCACGGAGAGTGGTGAACTTCGAGTCCTGACCGCCGATCTCCAGGATAGTGTCCACGCCGGGGTGGAGTTCGACGGCGGCCCGGGCGTGGGCCGTGATCTCGTCCAGAATCAGGTCGGCGCTCACGATCTTGCCGATGAACTTGCGGCCCGCTCCCGTGGTAGCTACGCCAGCCCAATGGAGATTCAAATCATCTCGGTTCTGCCAGTCGGCGATGGCTTCCAAAATCAGCTGCACAGCCTCCAGCGGCCTGCCCGCTGTGGCAGTATAGAAACCGACAACGACATTTCCCTCGAGGTCCGCTACCACCGCCTTGGTGCTGGTGGATCCCACGTCGATGCCCAAGAACGCCGAAACAGGCTCGGTCGGCGACAGCTTCCGGTACACATCAACCTCGAGGGGGTGGGAGTGTTCGACCACCCGGCCGTACCAGAGCGTTCTCCCGAGACTGACGAAGTCGGGGTAGTCAGATAACCTGAGTTCCAGCGGCTCGAATTCGTATGTCCGAGTGGCAGGTGGGCGTTGGACAATCTGGAGGATCGTGCGCGTGGTTTCCGCTCGCGGGGTGCTATGCTCCAAGGCTCGCAGAGCCGCACCTGCAGCGCCCAGGGGAAGCTCTCTTTCCACTACCAGCTGCTGGAGCAGGGCGTCGCGAAGATGACGAACCACGGCTTCGTTTCGCGCCACACCCCCCACCACCAGGACGGGTCCAAACGTGGTTGCGCCTTTGAAGAGTGTGTCCACGATGTTCTTCGCTACTCCCAGGCACAGGCCATCGCAGATGGCCTCCAGACGGTGGCCTTCCTGCTGGGCGTGAGCCAGGTCGGTTTTGGCGAATACGGCGCAGCGGGAAGCGATCTTGGGAGGTGTCTCGTTGTTTGCCTCGGCCAAAGCGGCGAGAGCGTGTGTGCTTTCGAGATTGAGCCGGCGCGCCTGTTGATCCAGGAAGCTGCCGGTACCGGCCGCGCAAAGCGGGTTTGACCTGAAGCTCAGGTAGCGCCCGTTCTTGTCGAATCGAACCAAGCCGAAGCGCTCGCCGCCCACGACCAGGATTGACCGAGTCGATGGAAAAAAGCGCTGAGCTGCTGTGATGAGGCAGATTTGGTTGTCGTAGCGGAGGTCGACACGGCAAAACGCCGGTGTGGAGGTGGTGGAAGCCAAGGTACTGATCCTGGAGAGGTCTAGCCTCTCCAGGATATTACTCAGCGTGGCATCTATATCGCCGTTGTGAAGCTCGTAGAAGGTGTGGTGGACCTCCCCTCCGCGTCCGACCTCGACCGCGGAGACGGAGACCGCTCCGACATCGATACCAAGAACACGATCTTTCGCTGCATCCTCGGGCACGGAGACTTCCTGGTTGGGGGATACCACCTCTGGATACTACTGAGGAACCGCGAAATTGCGATAGTCTAGTCGCTCCGAGGTGGGGTGCCCTTCTTCCGCGCTCTACCGTCTACTACCTGCCGACCGAACTCGAAGCAACGTTCCACGGCCTTCTCTTTGGTGGGGTAGGTGTTCGAGGCGTGACAACGGCGCGTCTTGGAGGCACCATCTGCCGGCGAGATGCGCACTTCGAGCGTCCAGCGCTCTTGTTCCTCTTTGAGCCTCGTGGTGGGCTCTATTAGGTAACCGTTGTATTCGATGCTGTTCTTCATAATCCTCCCTCAATAGAAAAAGCGGGAACGCCTTTGGGCTGCGTCCCCGCCGTTGTGTCTGTGTTCTTTCGGCGGCAAGCTTTGCCGCCTGCGCATGAAGCCTAGTCGCTGGCGGTCACACTGTCAAACGAGTGAAGGGAGAAACGCGTCCCGCGGTCGCTCTCACTCCGCCTTGAGCACCTCGACCGGATCCACGCTGCTTGCCCTGCGCGCCGGGATGTAGCTTGCCGATAGCGAAACAGCGACAAATACAAGTGCCACTGTACCGTAGGTCAAAGGATCATGAGGGTTGGTCTCGAACAGCATTGCCTGCAAGAAACGAGTGAGGGTAGTTGACGCCAGAATGCCCAGGCCGATGCCACCGGCTGTAAAGAGAAGTGCACGGCCCACTACGCTCTTGAGTGCAGTCTTCTGCGTGGCACCAAGTGCCATCATGATTCCGATGTCGCGCGATCTCTGTTCAACCGAGTACGAAAGTAGTCCGTAGATGCCGATTGCCGAGAGAACGAGAGTCATGGCTGAAAAAAGAGAGACAAGTACAGCAGAAAAACGGGTACGCCATGTCGCGTCGTTCACTCTGTCGTTCATCGCCTGGATGTCGAAGAGAGGCAGGTCACCGTCGAGCTCGCGCACGACGGCACCAATGTCCGCTATGTGGGATGCAGGCTCAACCGAGTGACGCGTGACTATATAGCCTTCACGGAGAGGACTCTGTAACGTCGAGAAATAGACGTCAAAGCGGGACAGCTCTTCGACCTTGTCGTAACGGACATCGTCGACGACTCCTATCACGGTTGCGTCCTCGTAGTGCCGCAGTGAGAAGGTTCTCCCCACCGCATTTTGGTCGGGCCAGAACCATTCTGCGGCTTCACGGCTTATCACCGCGACGTTGGGAGTGCCTTCGTGGTCGAGCGTAGAAAACGTGCGCCCACTCGAGACTCGGATACCCATCGTGTTGAAGTACCCAGGTGCGACGAAATTGACGCCCACCGATGGATTGGGATCGGGCTCGATCTCTACCCCATCCCGGGAGGAAGGCCGGGAAGTGTGCCTGCATCTGTCTGCGAAGGGCACACAGACGGTGAAGGTCGCCGCGTGCACACCGGGAAGTGCTCGAACGCGTTCCAATAGTGCGCTGAAAAAGGCCCAACCGGCAGGCCGGTCGTAGCGGCTGCTCGGCACCGCAATCCTGGCGGTCATCATCGCGTCGGAGTCGAAGCCTAGGTCTGTTTGATTGAGTCGTCCAATCGTTCTGAGCAGCAGCCCGGATCCCACCAACAGCGTGAATGCGAGTGCGAACTGGGTCACGATAAGAACTCCTCGTCCCTTGGCTCCCTTCAGCGAACCTGTTGTCGCACCGGCCTTCAACCCCTCAACCAGCGAGAGACGAGAGCTTCCCACTGCGGGTAGGAGGCCGACCAAAAGCGGGGCCACCGTTACCACCGCCACGCAAAAGAGCATCGTACTCTTGTCGAGATGAATGGAACTCAACGCGGTTCGTTCCAGTCCTGACATCTGAAACCTGATGGCCGCACCGAGGGTGTTGAAATACGCGACGCCGGCGTAGGCTAACGCAATACCCAACACTCCGCCCAGAATCGAAAGAACCAGACTTTCGGTCACCAACTGCCTTATGAGACGCAGCCGGCCGGAACCGAGCGCCAATCTTGTTGCGATTTCCCGGCGCCGCGAGGCCGAGCGCCCCAGCACAAGGCCAGCGACGTTGATGCAGGCCGTAAGCAAGACGAGGCCGGCCGCGCCAAACAGTAGCAGCACGGGAGTGCGTATCTTCTGCGTCACTCTGATTTGGTCCAGTGGGCGTGCCGTGGCACTCCATGGCTCTGAGGAAGGAAACGCCTTGTCGATCTGATCGCCTGTGGTGCGCATGGCCGCACGGGCCTGATCGTATGTAATCTCGTCTCTGAGACGGGCTACCACGTGGTACGAGTGGTACAGGTTTCTCTGCAACAGTTCTAAAGATCTGTTAGATACCCACAATTGGGCCACTGTCTTGATCCCGGTGAAGCTCGAAGGCATTACTCCCACCACGGTATACGGGATCTCGTCCAGGTATATGGTTCTCCCGAGGACCTCAGGGTCGCCGCCGAACCTGCTCACCCAAGTTCCGTGACTCAGAACCGCCTCAAAACCAGCCTCCGTCGATCCGTCGGTCTCAGGTTGGAAGCCCCGCCCGAGTTCCGCAACGATTCCCAACACGGAGAAGTAACTCGCCCCAACTATCTCAGCCCACAACCGTTCAGGCTCATCTACGCCGGTGAGGTTGAACTGCGACCGGAGATAGGTGGCTTCATCTTCGAATACGGTCTGTGACTCACGGAACATCCTGTACTTGGGATACGACCAAACACCCTCTCTGCGAATGTCATCGACGCGCTGTCCGGGCTTCTGAGGCTCCAGGAGCGAGACCCTCATCAATCGGTCCGGGTCCTTGAACGGCAGCGGGCGCAATAGGGTTGAATTCACCACGCTGAAGATCGCCGTTGTTGCACCTATGCCCAGGGCCAGAGTGATTACAGCTACTGCGGTGAACGATCGTTCTTTCGACAGACCTCGGATAGCGATCTTCACATCTTGTAGAAGGGATTCAATTCTCAGTGCCATCCTCCCGCGCCTCCGTGAGTGGAGTGTTCGGCGTTGACCTAGAAGGGCAAAGGGTCTCATTCGTAGCACCTGGCCCCAGTACCAAGCCCAGGCGGCAAACCTGCTCTTGCGAGAACGCTGCACATACTGCTCCTCGAGGTCGCCCAAGATGAACTCTCGTTCACCGTACGGGAGCAACAGGCAAAGGAGAGTGGCTGCAACCCTCGGCGGTCGAGAACGTGTCACGTGTTCCTCCCACGGAGATTGTATATCTACTGCAATGCAGTTAATTAGATGGCGACAATGCCGGAAACGTTGGAATTGGGTTAGATGGGCGGGGCTGCGAGGGTGACGATCTCGATTCGCTTGGGAGGCTCGCGTTCACCGCCGCGACAAGAACCTGTTGGTTGCATTGAGCACCGCTAGAGCGGTCGCCGTGGCGGTGTCGTGCGAGTCGCTGTCGCAGACGCCAAACAGGGTCCTGCTCCGCATTCCCTGGGACGCGGCGAGAGTCACCATGACGGTCTTATGGGGTGCCGCGTGCACCACTTGGGCGCCAAGGACCCGCACTTGGGCGTTGTGGGCCTCGAATGCTTCCGAAAGAGCATCGGCAGTTGCCCGGGCCACGGTGCGGAGTTGGTCTGCTTCGCTACTACCACCTTGTGCCGAACCCACGAAGTACCCGCGGCCGGGAGTTTGCACCTCGACCTCGGCTGTGCACATGTCTGCTGCGACGTCGACGTTCGCGCGTACAAACCGTATCATTCGCCGGGCATGGTCACTCATTGGTCCGCCCTTGCCTGTCGTTAATACTCCCCTTGCTGAACATAAGACGGGTGTCCGTCATCTTGAAGGGTGTCTGAGGGGCTTGCCGTCGAAATTGGTCACAGTGCTCTTCAGACTGGAAGAACGCTCGCATAC
>CAYTDU010000077.1:0-13093 GCA_964436395.1 uncultured Gemmatimonadaceae bacterium
CGAAGCAATCGTCTGGGATCTCGGAGGCGCAGCCACTTTACGGCCTTATCGACAAGCGGAGATTTGCAGCAAGAGAGTTGTAGTCCCCGGCTCTACCTCTGTAGTAGCCTACATCGGCTTCGATCAAGAACTGCCCGGCCTCGTAAGCCATACCGGCCTCGGTGCCGAATTGCGGCACCCACTGTGTGCCAGGAGTCTCCCTTTCGCGCGCGAGTGCAAATCCCGGTGTTAGGCGACCGAACACGAACCACGTCTCCCCCTCGGGTGTACGCAACTCCAACAGCAGGGAGTTGGTCCAAAACGCACTTGGATCCCAGTAGAGTCGTCGAGCATCCAGCGTCGGCGCGGCTTCGGTGTGAGTCAAGAAACGGGAAGTCACTCCAGCCCTGAACAGACTCGATATCTGACTCGCTGCTGTTGCCGCCCCACTCATCCGCATGTTGTTCACTCCACCACCTCGCAGCGACACCAGCGTGGCATTTCCGGCAACACTCCAACGTTCACCCAGGCTGCGATATGCCGACACCTGCATGTCGTCCGACCGGACACCACCCACAACACTTCCGAGCGTGGCCGTGTGGGGATACGCAGGTCCGTGCGCATACGAAGCCTGAAGCGCAGTTCCACCGGCATCAGGGATTTCGATTCGTGCACTGAATGTGGGTTCATTGCCAAGAGCGTCCAACTCTTGAACACCTGCGCTCACGGACGTGCGTACGGTCCCTAGGCGCCACCACCTAACGACCTCGAATTCCGCAAACGGACCGTTCTGCATGCCCGATGAGGTGGTCGCCTCGGGACCGTCCAAATACCGATATCCGGCCCGCAGCACGAACACCGTAGCATACCACCGCTTAGCCGCGTTCACACCCATGTCGAGGCGTCGGTATTCATCGGAGTCCCTGAAGAAGGCAACTTGTGGGTTCACCCCGGTCTCATCGCGCTCGGAGATCGCTAAATCGACCTGGGCACGGATCTCTCGAATACCTGTCAGCGCATCCGCATTGTCAGGGGAAAGGTCCAGTGCCCGGCTATACGCGTCCCAGGCGCGAAGCCGTTCACCATCCCACCGGTATAGGTCACCAAGCAACGTCCAGGCTTCAGTTCTGTGAGGATCCTCACTCAACAAATGCTGAAGCTCTGCCTTCGCCATCTCCTCGCGAGTCGTCCAAACGTGGAGTTGGGCCAACCGAAACCTCCAATCGGGATTCAGCCCGACCGAAGCGTCACGTGACATAAGCGCTGCACGCGCAGCTTCGAGGTCCTCCAACTGGTATTGGAGAAAGTCCACCCACCGTTCCCAATTATCGGAATCGATGGAACTGCGTAGCAGCATCCTCATATAGAGATTGCTCGCGAGCGTCATGTCGCCGGCGTCTATCGCGCGCTGTATCAGCTCACCGAAAGTCAATACCCGCGGCGCGACCTGTGGCACTATTTCACACAGAAGGGAGTCGGCCGTTGACCATCCCGAATCATGTGACGGATATCCCGAAAGCACTCCAAATGCTTCCTCTGGTTGACCTTGCCAGTAGAGTGCCTGAGCGAGCTCGAGGCGAACCGGCATCGAACGCGGATCTTCGCGCGTTAGTTCCCGATAGAGTGCTACTGCTTCGTCATACCGCTCGCCCCACAACAATGTGCGCGCAAGCTCCAAACGCACATCGGCATTGTCCGGGTTATCGTGAACGAACTCGGTCAACAGCGCTATGGCCTGATTAACATCACCTCTATCGCGCACCAAACGCGCCAGTTCAAGTCGGTAGCCGACTTCTCCCGCATCAATGAGTCTTCGGTATACAACCTCCGCCTGCGCAGGCCGTCCGGCATTGGCCAATGTCACGGCGTATTCGCGCAGCACGCCGGTATCTTCGGGGTACTCGGCCAGGTAGTCGCGAAAAATAGGGAGAGCTGCCTCGTATTCTTCTGCGGTCAACAACGGAAGAACCTCAGACCAAAACAGTTCGGCTGGACCTACACCCGTCCCTGGCTCCACGGCCGCAGTCATTGGAAAGGTCGGTCGAATGTCCGGCTGCCTCTCTGGCGGTTGGAACGGGAGGATCTCTGTCTCGAACGTTATTCCGGATTCAACCAATCCAGACTGCAGAATGAAGCGTTTGGGAAGTACGACCAAGACAAACACCGATGTGAACCCGCCAAAGCCAAGCATCACAAGGGAAAATCTCACCCAATAGGGTGTTCCACTCTTTTTCCGTATCGGAGGTCTCTGCATGGCTTCCCAACGAGTCGGCTAAGGACCCGAATGGGGCGCTGCCGCCGCTTCACCCTTAACCTTCAGTAGCTCTACGATACGGTCAGGCTCAGAAGCACTGTTGAATACCTGGATATCCAGGCTATCAAACATCACTGCTTCACTCTTAAGCGCCTTTCGCAGTCGTCCAAGAAACGCATCCGCCTGGCTGGGGCGAGCACCCTGCAATACGACTCCGAAGCCACCGCCAACGAGCCCCGCGATATCGCCGACATCCCCACGAAGCTGTTGCAGCAGGGCATCGCCGAGCAGCTCTTCCGGAATGGCAGACTTGCGAATTACGACTAGCGTGAAGATGCTGCCGTCGGAAGTGCCGAGACGTTCGGTTATCTCGGATGCAAGGAGATCCTCATTCAACAGGACCGACGGGACCTTCCCGACCCGCTGTTCACTCGACCGCCGAGGAGGTGCAAGCCCGCGCACAGACTGTGCCGCTCGGTCTATTCTGGAGGCGAGTTCGGCCATAGCGAAATTGTCGCTCAGGAAGTCATTCGCACCGGCATCGAGCGCGGCAGTGCGATCCGCTGCTCGAAGCCTGTCGTCGGCAACCAATATGATCGGAGCAATCGTGAACGGCCTCACCGCCCTGCACGCCTCTGCCGCGTCTTCTGTATGCGCTCGATCCACGTATATCAGGATCACACCGAAGGAATCTCCGTCCTGTAGCTTGGTCACGAGGCGCAGCGGGTCGTCAACCTCGACAACGTCGTAACGTTTCCCCGCCCATCCCGTCAATTCGCCGGGGATCTCTTCAGCCAGGCTGATCAGACACAGCCGCCGTTCATTCCCAATGGGAGCATCGGTCCCGCCTCGCTCTAGTCTACCGGTCGAGTGCTGGAGCCCCACGCCTGGTACGAGCTCGAGATTGATTGGACGTTGAATGTCGGAAGCAGGGGTGATGCGCCGTATCCAAAGTTGCCTTACTCCGGTGGAAAGCCGCTCGAACTCGAACACGCCGGACGAGGCCTGCATGACCCACTCGCCTGCCGGCGACGCGGAATCAGCTACTCCACTGCCGAGCGTAGCCCATACAGTGACTTCAGACGACTGTACCCACTCAATGAACCTGCTGGCCAAAGTGGTGCCAGCCCTCGTCTCCCACAGCGACTTGCCTGGATCCACGGCAAGCCTCTCGGTTGCCGGCCCCATCATGGTGGCGAGTTCGTCGAAGACGTCTCTCGGATCGGCGGCGCGCAACAACCGATGCTCGAAATCCCGACTGAACCCGAGTACTCGCAGTTGGCCCTTCTTCCAGGCATCCTTGAGCCCAAACCCCCAATGCCCTGCCTGCTCGAACACCTGCTCGGGCGGCGCACCCGTGAGCAGAGCCACCTGGCCACCACCTGGCAAACCGGCATGCAGAAACTGCAGCGACGAAACCAGCTTTCCGCTGCCAGGCACGCCTGCCACCACAAAGACGCCGCCGGCTTTGATACCACCCAAGCGCTTGTCAAGGGGCTCAATGCCGGTATTTATCTTCACGGAGTACTCCTCCTCAATTAGCCCTTCTCGTGCAATCTATCACCGCCCAGTTGTTGAGCTGTGCCACGCACACAACCCGCGAAACGGTTCTCGACACTACGTTCATCGCCGAACGTCGCCCCGCTTGAGATCTCGGAGCAACGAAAACAGCCGCTCGTCGTTGCCACCCAGGCGCCACAACAGAAGGCGTCGGAATCCCGACCGCCAGGCCGCATCCCATTTCCGCGAGATACTCTCCGGATCCTCAAACCATATTTCGGTTCCATCATCCAAACGAGTGTTCGGCACACCATCCTCGGCGTTACGTTGCCACGTTCTACCCTCCGCCGACATCTGCTCGGAGGCAGTCCAATCGACGGGCGTGACATCTCCACTAGGCGACCAAGAGAAGCCGCTCAGCGCAATAGCCAAACCCGCGGCGTTGTCGGTATCTCCGGCCGCCCGCGGTTGCAGCCCTGAAACGAACTCCGGTGTGGCTCTCGGACCAGGTCCAGAATGCGGTCCGTGCAAATCATAGCCCATGACCGATACGGACGCAGTGTTCGGGTTGGGCACGGGCCCGTAAGAGGGTTCGACCACGATTTCCAGCTCCAACCCACGGCCTTTCAGCTCATTGTTGAGCACACCAACAAATGCCCTGAACTCACTCGAGTCAGAGTCTGCCACCCGTTCATAGTCCAGGTGGAGGCCCGCGAACCCATCGCTCTGCGCCCTCTCCGCGAGCGCGCGCGCATGGTCATTCCTCCTGGCCTCATCATTTAGAATATCGTGCACCAGCCCGGCATCCTTGAGGATTGAGCTATCTCTGCCGAACCGCACGTCGTTCACCACCGTAACCCACGGCTCGAATCCAGATGCCTCGGCAAAAGCGAGGAACTGAGGCACCATCCGCGACATATTCGGCGCGGGTTGTGGGAAACCATCCGGCCTCAATTCATACGCAAACAGCGAGATTCGGTCGAACAGAGCCCCGTGGATTCGGACTTCTTCCAGTCCGCGGTCTGCGTCGTAATACACCACCCACGCCTGCATCTGCAGGGGTGGTGCGAGTCTCAAACCGGGTGCGCAGGACGTTGTAAACGTCAGGGCCGCAACCCCTCCCCAACATAGCCTGGACATTGAGCGGTGACGTTTGGTCGTGGACCGTTTCATTGTGTCTCGCACGCAATCTCACCTATCCAGTCTCGTATGTCACCCCGGGGTTGCCACCGACGGGTTTAGGGTGCAGCATATCTCTTGAGCTTTCACCGCCGGAAAACAGGACTGCCCATGCAGACTCTAGTCAGCCGCGATTCTTACGCAGAGATCGAAAATAGGTTCTGGAAGCGAGCTCGAAGGGTAGTAGGTGTCCTGTTTGGCGTCATGATGTGCCTGGCATCGATCGTCCAGCAAGCATCTGTGCTCGGGTTCGGGCTTTCTTTGTCTATTGGCCTCATTCTCGGTATCGTCACAGGAGTAGGCTTCGGTTGGATTTGGACCTGGGCTATGAGACGATCAGCCCGAAAGTACTTTGACCGCGTGTACGAAGGAGACACTGCCATAGTCGGCAAAGTACCACGGAAACGACAGTACGCGTTTCGAATTCCCTGCAACTTGTTCATGACCAAAAACGTAACAATAGGCGGCATACTCTATATCGGTCGTGCCGGAGTGCAGTTCGTTCCTCACCAGAGATATCGTGGCGAACATTCCGTCGCGTTGGAACCGGAGGGACTTTTTGTATGGGCAAAGGATTGGAAACCCAACTGGTGGGGGCGCACGTTCGTGGCTTCGGGCCCGCGGATCCTCGAACTCGGGTCCGGTGACGAACGCTACCGTTTTGCAGTTCCCGATCCGGATGTGATCGTGCCGCGAATCCGCGAGGCCGTAGGACAATAAGCTCCTGGCGACAGGATTCGGTCAACAATCGTCTCACCTTTTCAAGGCTCAACCTGAAACGCCCGCTGGACGCTTCGACGTTCGCGGCTATACTTGGTATTCTTTCACTGTCGCACCCGGCGAAGCCTCTTTGCGGCCCGCGGCAGGGCCGCATTCCAACCAGAAACCGGAGTCGAACTTCATGTCTGCACGTCTCATGAAATCCATCGCACTGTTCGTGCTCATTGCGGGAGTGTGCGTCACCAGTTCTCTGGAAGCACAGCAGGTCACACGCCTACTTCGCTTCCCGCACATTCACGGGGACAAGGTGGTCTTTACCTATGCGGGCGATCTTTACACGGCTCCGTTGTCCGGAGGTGCGGCGACCCGACTGACCTCGCACGAAGGTCTGGAGATCTTTGCCCGATTCAGTCCTGACGGTCGGTGGATAGCATTCTCGGGCGAGTACGCGGGCACACGCCAGGTATACATCATTCCGTCTGAAGGTGGCTCGCCGAGGCAACTCACGTTCTATCCGGATGTGGGTGTAATGCCGCCGCGCGGCGGATACGACAACCTGGTTCTGGACTGGACGCCAGACGGCAGCAAGATCTTGATCCGGGCAAACCGCACGCCGTTCGGCCAAAGAGTGGGCCGCTACTATCTCGTCGACCCTTTCAATCCAGGCCTCGAAGTCCCACTCGAGGTTCCCGAAGGCGCCACAGGAGCCACTTACGATCCGTCGGGAACGAAGCTCGCATTCAACATCAAGACTCGCGAGTGGCGCCATTGGAAGCGCTATCGCGCTGGGCGCCAGCAGGACGTCTGGCTCTACGACCTGAACAACCACTCCAGCGAACGCATCACAGAGTTCAACGGAACCGACAACCATCCTCTCTGGATAAACGACCGCATCTTCTTCGTTTCCGATCGAGATGAGAACGAGAAGCTGAATATCTGGGCATACGACACCGACACCGGCGACAAGACTCAGATAACACTCCACGACGAATTTGACGTGCTGTGGCCGAGCAGGGGTGAGGGCGGGATCGTGTATGAGAATGGCGGATACATCTACCATTTGGACCCCGCCACCGGTCAGAGCAATCGTCTGTCGATCACCATCCCGGGTGACCGCCCATACACCAACCCGTACTTCAAGAACGTACAGAGCGACATCGAGTCGTTCGAGATCTCGCCGAGCGGTAAACGAGTGGTTTTCGGCGCCCGCGGCGACATCTTCACCGTGCCGGCCGAGCACGGGAACATCCGCAATCTCTCGAACACCCCGGCGGCTCGCGAGCGAGGTGCAACTTGGTCCCCAAATGGAGAGTGGATTGCCTACCTCTCCGACGCGTCCGGCGATTACGACGCGTACGTTATGGCGGCAGACGGCTCCGGCGAGCCGATTCGTATTGCGCACGGTGAAAACACCTGGATCAACGGTCTTGTCTTCTCTCCCAACTCCGAGTGGATTGCCTGGTCCGACAACACCAACCGGCTCCACGCGGTTGAGGTCGAATCGCGTAGAGTGGTCGATATCGACCAGACAACTACCGGTGGACTCGGGGATTTTTCTTGGTCCGCCGATTCGAGGTGGATTGTTTACGCAAAGACCAGCGAAAACACGATGACTGTTATCTGGCTGTATTCCTTCGACTCGGAGACCAGCACACAGGTCACCGGCGACATGACCGACGAATCGGACCCCGTGTTCGATCCGCAAGGCCGCTATCTGTACTTCGTGTCCAACCGCGATTTCAACTTCCAGTTTGCGGGCGGCAGTGGATTCCGGGAACGGATTTATGCGGCGACGCTGCGGGAGGATGTGCCGCATCCGTTTCCGCCGCGATCGGATGAGGAACCGGGAGTGGAGGAAGAGGATGAGGGAGAGGCGCGAGATGAGGGAGGAGCAGGAGAGGAGATAGGAGAGGAAGGTTCGCTGAGTATCGACCTCGATGGATTGGGCGATCGGGTCGTCGCTCTACCTGGACTCGACCCGGGGAACTACGGCGGCCTGACCGCAACCGACGACGGCGTGCTCTACTTCTCGGGTGGCGGCATTCACCTGTATTCGCTTGACGATCGCGAGGCCAAGGAGGTGCTGCCCGACATAAACGGGTATTCGCTCACACCCGACTTCGAGAAGGTACTGTACCGCACCGGCAGGTCTGACTACGGGATCGTGCCGCTCAGAGCTGGCCAAAAGAACGATGATGGGCGTCTCGATATGGAAGAGATGATGCTCCGCATCGATCCCGAGACAGAATGGGCACAGATATATCACGATGCGTATTTGATCATGCGGGATTGGTTCTACGATCCAAACATGCACGGTGTCGACTGGGAGGCGATGCGCGACCGGTACCAGCCGCTGCTCGCGGACCTGGCTCACCGCGCAGACCTGGACTACATCCTCGCCGAACTGGTGGCGGAACTGAACGTCGGTCACACGTACATCAATTCGTCCCCGGAGATGCCACGTCCCGAACGTGTGGATGTAGCATTGTTGGGTGCCGAACTGGAGGCCGATGGCAGGTACTACAGAATCACGAAGATTTTCCCAGGGGAAAACTGGCACGATGAATACCGATCGCCCCTGACTGAACCCGGAATCGGAGTGAACGAAGGTGATCTCCTGATCGCAGTGGACGGAGACGAAGTCTCAACCGATACCAACCCGTATCAATTCCTAGTCGGCAAGTCGGAGAGAACCGTCGAGATCACTGTAAACGACCGGCCGGGATGGGACGGTGCACGGACATACGAGGTGAACCCAATAACGAACGAAAGCGGACTTCGCTATCAGGACTGGGTCGCGGAAAATGCTCGGCTGGTAGATTCGCTCTCTGACGGTCGCATCGGGTATATCCACCTCCCTAACACAGGAGTACCGGGTCACCGCGAACTCTACGAAGGATTCAGGCCCTTGCACATGAAGGAAGCCCTAATCTTCGACGACCGTTACAACGGCGGCGGGTTCATTCCTGAAGGGATGGCATTCACCATAGGTGCTCAACAACTCAATTTCTGGTCGAGAAGATATTTGGATCTCTACACCCAGCCCGCCGTGGTCCACACCGGCCCGAAGGTAGTCTTGATCAACGGCCTGGCCGCGTCAGGCGGCGATGCATTCCCTTATTACTTCCGGCACTTGGGATTAGGCAAATTGGTTGGTGAACGGACCTGGGGCGGCCTAGTTGGTATGAGTGGAAATCCAGGCTTCGTGGACGGTAGCAGCATGTCGGTGCCGAGGTTCGCATTCGTAAACAACGAGGGTGAATGGGCCGTTGAGGCAGAGGGCGTGGCACCGGATATAGAGGTGTTGGATCGTCCTGAGGAGGTTGCGGCAGGCCGCGAGCCAATTATCGAGGCTGCCGTGCGGCATCTACTAGAGGAACTCGAGAAGCCTCAGTACCAACAGCCAGGTACGCCGAGGGGACCGATCAGAAGGCCGAATGGCAGGAACTAACAGCAAAGCTCGACAGGGTGTGCGGGCGGCCGAACAACCGCCCGTGCGCCCTGGCGTCCATCAACTCATACCCGATCTAGCCTGAGAACACTCCGTAACAACACGTTCGCCCCATTCACCACGTCCTCGGGCTCCGTGAATTCCAGCGGTGAGTGACTGATGCCACCGACCGACGGGACAAAGATCATACCCATTGGTCCTATGCTCGCCAGCACCTGTGCGTCGTGCCCCGCACCACTCGGCATGGCCCGGGAGGAAAGACCGAGGGCCGACGCTGCTTCCGTGATCACTTGTTGAACGGAAGAGTCTGCCATGGCGGGGGCTACTCGAGTAGAGCGCTCGTAGTTGATCTCGACATCTTGGCGCCGCGCAATCTCTTCGGCGTCTGTACGAATCCGATCCCACAGCAAGTCGATCTTGTCATTCGAAAGGTCACGTATCTCGACTGTTAGCCTCACCAGGCCCGGCACCACGTTGGGGGCATTCGGTTCGACACTCAATCGACCCACCGTCCCGACGTGGGTCCCAGCAACCGATCGCACTATCCTGTTCACCGCCAACGCGATCTCCGATGCTGAAAGCATTGCGTCCTGCCGTTGATCCATGGGCGTGGTACCAGCATGGTTGGGAAATCCTGTGAGTTCCACCTCGTAGTGTGAGATACCTACAATCCCCTGCACTACTCCAATGTCGACGCCTGATCGGTCGAGCACACCACCTTGTTCGGGATGGAGTTCCACGTATGCCGCGATATCTCCAGCGTTGTGCGCGGCTCCCTCTATGCGAGTCGGGTCGCCGCCGATGCGCGCGATGCACTCCGCGAGTGTGAGTCCGTCCGTCCGTACCCGTGCCAGCGCCTCGGGGGTGAGTCGGCCGGCGTAACCCTCGCTACCTGTCAAACCACTCTCCTCGTCGCACCAAATCACTGCCTCCAGGGGGTGGCGATTACGATATCCGTGCTCTCCCAAGACCTGAACGGTCTCGATTGCCGCGAGGGATCCCAACCCTCCGTCGTACTTGCCGCCGTTCGGAACAGTGTCGATATGCGAGCCGAAGAGAATCGGCTTCGCGTTGGCGTTTGTTCCTGCGCGACGGCCAAAGATGTTACCCGCCGCGTCGATCTGCACATCGAGTTCCGCCTCGTGCATGAGTGCCATGCAGAACTCTCTACCGGCGATGTCCTCCTCGGAAAACGCAAGTCGGCGCACACCTCCCTCCGCAGTGCGTCCAATAGCTCCGAGCCGCTCGAGGTTGTCTTGGAGCCTGTCTCCCTTGACGATGATGCGCTCCCAGCCCTGGGGTACTCGTAGTCCAATTGCCGCCACACCTAAGGCAGACGAACCGGAGTGAATGAAGGCGCGTCTATTCATTGGGACCTCAACCACACTTTCGTCGATTGTCGGAGATAGTAGTGCCGTGACAATGAATCATTCCCCAGACAGAAGAAAGCATGGGAGATACTGGAAAGGCTAGACCTGTGGCGGTCGACTTGACCTACGCCGAGCTAGAGGCTAGCCTGCGCTCGACACCATGGAAACCAACGTTATCGAATTTCGAACATACCCCGCAATGGAACGCACACGGTTGATCAGCTATGTCAACCGATTCAGCGGTCTCTAGTCTCCCCAACAAGCTGGAGTGATGCAGACGCACCGTCGGTCGCACATCAGCGGCAGGCGGATTCGCCGGTTCATGCCCACAGGATATTGGAGATGAGATCATGGACGTAGTAGTGCTTGGAGCAGGGTTGGTCGGGGGGCCGATGGCCCAAGATCTGGCGCAGGACGCGGATACAGTCGTTACTGTCGCCGACAACGACTTGGAAGCGTTGAGGCGGGTGCATGCACACGCACCTCAAATCTCTGCGGTCGAGGCCGACTTGTCATCCGCAGAAAAAATCACGGAGTTAGTCGCAGGTTCTGATTTCGTCCTGAGCGCCGTGCCCGGTTTCATGGGATTTCAGACTCTCAAGACGTGTATCCTCGCAGGCAAGAATGTGGTCGACATCGCATTTTTTGCCGAGAACCCTTTCGATTTGGATAAGTTGGCCAAAGAAGTCGGCGTGACCGCAGTGGTCGATTGCGGTGTCGCACCCGGCATGAGCAACGTCTTGATCGGCCATGCTGGGAGGCAACTCGACAAGATTGAACGTGCACTCATATACGTGGGCGGGCTTCCGGAGTTGCGGAAATGGCCATTCGAGTACAAAGCCGGGTTTTCTCCCATCGACGTGATAGAGGAGTACACGCGGCCAGCCAGGTACGTGGAGAACGGCCAGGTCGTGGTTCGCCCCGCACTGTCGGATCCTGAATTGTTGGATTTCCCCCGGGTGGGTACCCTGGAGGCGTTCAACACAGACGGCCTTCGCACTTTAGCAGATACGATCAATGCCCCAAACCTGAAGGAGAAAACCCTCAGATACCCCGGTCACATCGAAAAGATGGCCGTACTTCGTGAGACGGGCTTCTTCGACACGAACCCTATTGAAATCGGCGGCACGGAGATCAGGCCAGTTGATTTCACGTCCAAGCTGCTGTTTCCGAAGTGGAAGCTCGAGCAGGGTGAGGTGGATATCACGGTCATGCGCGTAATCGTCGAAGGCCTGGTCGCAGACAGGCGAAGGCAGTTCACCTATGAGCTGCATGACAGGTTCGATCCGGTTACCGGCATACATTCTATGGCCCGCACGACAGGGTATACCGCCACCGTTGCGCTGCGACTGCTTGCCGATGGTTTGTATAAGGAACCGGGCATCACACCTCCAGAGTATTTTGGGCGAGACGAGGCCTGTGTTGCCTATTTGCTCGATGGGTTGAGACAGCGAGGAGTGTTTTACGAAGAGACATCGACCCCTTAGTTGAGTGTTCCTACTCGCGGCCGGTTCCGGATTACCAGGACCGGTAGCATCATCGCGGTGCGGTACATTAGCTTGCGCCCTGATGACACACGTTGATCCACTTCCGTTTCGGATTAGGGTGCCCGGTTACGACGCGTTCGACGCGCAGGGAATACTCTCTATCACGATCAAGTTGGAAGGACTGCTAACAGTGTCCGACGAGTTAGTCGTGCTTGAATGGAAAGCAACTCGGCAGATAGAGTCGGTCTCATTGGGCGGGATCACCGATGAAGTCGACGAATCTCCGGTGGGTCGGTGCGAAATACCCGTGGACATGATCTTGGAAGCGCGTTTGCGCGGCAGTTGGTGGTCACCACGTTTGGAATTGCGTGCCAAAAGGCTCGACGCATTCGAAGGAATACCGACCGCTCAGAGCGGTATTGCTAAGCTGCGAATTCGCCGAAACGATCGCGACCGTGCAAGAGCTGTGTGCGCTGCAATCGAGAAGATTCGATAGGGAGTTTCAAACTGAATGAACGACGTAACGCGCCCGGACTCCGTATCGTCTTTCTGGAAAAACCCCGAAACAGTCGATAGTTTCGCAAACCGAGACCCCGACCGACGTCTTGTGCAGCTCTTGGACTGTTATGCTGACCCACCGTCCACGCGTGTTCTCGACCTTGGGTGTGCTAGCGGACGGAACTGCGTGCTGCTTGCCGAGAGGGGATTCGACTTTCAGGCTGTGGACGGTTCATGGCCCATGATGACGAGGACCAGGAGGCGGATTGCCCAAATGTGCGGCGAAACGGCAGCGCAGAACCGGGTCCGCGCCGGTGTCATGGAAGATCTCAGTGAGTTCGACGACGTAACCTTCGATCTGATTGTCGCCCTAGGCATCTACCATCAGGCATTGTCACTCGAGCATTGGCACGAATGTGTTGCCGAATCAGCTCGTGTTCTGAAAGGTGAAGGCCTGTTGCTCGTATCGTCGTTCACGCCAGGATCCCAACCGGATGGCAAACCACTGCTAGTGGTCCCGGGGCTGGACAAGATGTACGGCGGTTTCTCTTCCGGCCCACTCTGCCTATTCGAACCAGCCGAACACGACGCCGAGATGGCCAACCACGGTTTCGAACCCCACGTGCGGACTGAAACCGTGAAAGTCGAAACAGAA
>CAYTDU010000078.1:0-12894 GCA_964436395.1 uncultured Gemmatimonadaceae bacterium
GCGGAAACGGTGGTGCTCACACCGACGTTCGCCATCGACGTTACCGACACTTTGTCGATTCGATCGCCATCGGTGTGATAGAACATGTCTGTGAAGTGCCACAACAGGAGCCCGGGGATATCGGCTCTCAAGAACGGAACGTGGTCGCTTCCACCCTCGTACGGATTCGTCTTCACCGTCCAACCGGTCACCGCAGACTGATCCAGACAGCGCCCGAGAACGAAGTCATTCAAGTAATGCGGTGTGAGATCGTCCACGGAGAGGCGGCGGCGGCCTGCATGCCACCAGTCTGTGTGTTCGTCCTCTCCGCGCGTCCAAATTGTAGACGGATCCGGCATCTTCTCGATCAGAAAGGTGGCTCCAGTCTTTTCGGGATCTTCTCCTACCATGTCGAGACTCATCCCCCAGAGAATGCCCGACGCCCGGACGGAATCGTCTTGGACGTAGCGCCGGGTGGAGACAATCTCGTCACCCCACACCATCGAAATCGAGCGGCCCGGCACAAAACTCCCGGCCTGAGCCAATTCACCTAGGACGCGAGCGATCTCAGCTTGTACCGCTACACCCGTGGCGTTGTCGTTTGCACCGGGTTCTTGTACATGCGCACTCAGCACGAACCGCTCATGAGGATTTGTGCGTCCGTGTATGTCTGCCACGAGCGTCAGTTCGTCGGCTTCGTAGATACGGGTTTCGAGTCTCACTCGGACGCGCACCGGTCCAGCCTCTACCGCCCGTAGCAAGCGTTCGCGAACCGCGTAGGACAACCGCAGGCCCCAAGACTGACGCTCAGTGTCGAGCGGAATGCCGCTGAACTGAATGGAGTTCTGGTTCACCTCAGGCTGTGTGTACGCCGGCATGCTGTACGAGAGCACGCCCAGCGCGCCACGGTTCTGGACCGCATCGCCGAACAATCGGCGTACACTCGTTTCACCAAATACGATCTTGCCACGCACATCGACGTTGTTGTACTGCTCCTCAGAACCATCGCCCACGTAAACCAGTTCCGCTTCGACTCCATCGGGAGCAGTGGAGTAAGAGTTGATCGCGATCATATTCATGTTGGTGGAGTAGTCGAGCAGCTGCCCACCGTCAGCACCCAGGAGTTCAAGCGAACCGGACTCCGGTTCCCACGTTGGACCGTCCATCTCGCGGTGCTCGATTCGATATGTGAGGACTGCATCCGGCTCCGCATCTTGCTCTTCGACGTATCCGGCCGCGCTCAGGACGTCCACCACTCGGTGAATGCTCGCATCAAAACCCGAGTTGCCGGGCACTCGGAACGTGCCTTCCATGAATTCCACAATCTCCATCGCCCTTTCGCCCGAGAACTCGGCTCGCACGTCGCTGAAATAGCCGTCGATGGAGGCGATGGTGGGACGGTCATGCTGGCTTGATTCCGCAGTGCACCCAGCCAACGCCAGCACTGGCAAGGACAGGAGAGAAAAGGCAACAAATCGTTTCATCTTTATGATTCCATTCAACTCATCATTTTTGTTGGCAAATAGTCAGCCCGCTCTACGTCACTCGGCTCAGTATCTCCAGCTCGAGATGTCAGCCCCTGCGGGAGCTGTGCGAAGCATATGCTCCGCCATCTGCGGGAGGAAACGCTGAATCACGGTCCGCCCCTGGATTCTCAAGGGCTGGCCGTGCACACCGGTCCAGCAGTGCTCGTAGCGATCTCCATACTCGATGTGGCCCGCGTAGTAGGGATCCGTCGTGCTCTCGAGGAAGTCTTCCATCAGATAGACCGCATTGTTGAGATGCCAGCTGTCCATGTCGCCGGTGTAGATGTGCAGCTTGCCAACCAACTTCGGCCCCAGCGTTGCCCAATCTCGCTCGAGGATGTAGCGCAGATCGTAGTTCTCCCGCCAATACTCTGCCACCTCGTGGTCGATGTCACCCGTCATAGGATCCCAGATTGGTGCTGGGTAGCCGTCACTGCCAACGGGGCTGTAGACCGCCTCCCATATCGCCCACTGCTGGCCGGAACGACTCTTACTCCCCAGCACCATCTCCCAGTGCATGTCTTCTTCCACCGTGACGATTGGGTGCCCCAGCCAGTTGCGGCCCGAGATCTTTGGTGTCCGTTTCCAGTCGCTCTCCATGAAGTAGGCGTTGTCGTCGTCGTAGATGTTGATCATCTCGTATTGGCGAAAGTCGATCGCGTCGGGACAAAATGACCATGCGCCGTTGAAGTCGTCGGGGTACAAGACCTGCTGCCCCAATACCTCCCAGCCACCAGTAGATCCGCCGTACATTGTTCGGGCCCACGCCTCACCGATCCCCCTGAATCGGTCCTCTAGGTACGGGATCAACTCCTGGACGATCGCGTCACCGTACGGCCCGACGTTCTCGGAATTCACGGCGTACGAATCGTCATAGAACTGATTCGCGTGTTCGATCTTGACGATCAACATCCGCGGGAAATCATTCGATGTCCACTTCTGGTAGAGCTTGTACGCGTATTCCGCGCGCGTTCGATCAAACCCCGTCAGATCCGGTGTCGGAGGTCTGTCGCTGAACTCCTGGAAACCGCGGGGAAAGTGCCCGTGGTTGATCACGAGCGGATAGCGCGCCTCGGGATGGTCGCTAAAGCCGTACGGAAGAAGCACGTACGCCCCCAAGTACGTCGGACGGCCCCAGAAGGCGGTCAAAAGCTCGCTCTGGATCTGCACGTGCTTGACCCAACGAGTATCCTCCGGTGCAGGTATCGGCGGGATCACCTGGTCCATTTCGATACTCACCGTACCACCTCGTGCCGGGTCGAGCCTGACAGTCTGTGGCGTGCTGTAGAAGTTCCCCGGCTTGGTGTTCCAATGCTGTCCCTCACCCCGGTCCGGTGGAAGGCTCACGGTGTGACCGTCTGCCCTGACGTACGTCTCGTAGCGATTCAGCACCGCCTGGACAACGTAGTCTCCCGGAGGCAAATCGTTCGTGCTGAGAACGGGAAATCCAAACGTCGAGCCGTCAATGACCGCGGTCTCACCTGGATCTAGACCCACCACATCGATCCCGAAGCCGGGTTGTGTTTCCGGGCTGTAGATCCGGTATTGGAACCTGGGCTCGGCACCAGGTCGGTTGGAGACGATGAGGATTATCCGCCCGTCTTGTGGGTCGTTACTGAGACCGGCAGAATATGAAATCTCGAAGCGAAGACCGGTTTGGGGCCGTTCTGACGTAAACCCACTCATTCCAAAGATCAGAATTGTCAGAATTGCAGGAACTGGCAGGAGCCGGAGGGCTCTGCATCGGTCATTCATCAGCGATAGCATGGGGGGCCTGCCCTTCGATTGGTATGCAAAGCGGGAAGGAACTCGCCGCAATGGCGAGTTCCTTCCGCGGTGTAGAGTTACGGGTTGATGTTAGGGTTGTTTAGATACTCCACGTCAGGTAGCGGGAAGCAAGTCTGATCGCTGAATTCCCCGCCGTGGTATGCAGGGGTACCGGGCGCAGGCACCAACGTGATGTTGAACCGTTTGATGTCCTGCAAATGCTGACCTTCGAGGAACAACTCTGCGTTCCGCTCATAGATCAACTGGTTCCTGATCTCGGCCGCATCGTTGCTGACGAAGTCCGGCAGCCCCACCTGGGCGTGCAGGTCGTTGATGATGTCCACAGCGTCCTGCAAGTTGCCTGCGTCGAGCGCTGCCTCAGCGATTATCAGCTGAGCCTCTTCCCACGTTGCCACTGGTACGGGACTGTCGATGGCGTCATACTTTGTGGTGCCCCACATATCGATAGTCGTACCGGGGCCCTGAACACCGAGGTCAACGGCTACTACACGCGGATCCGGCTGCCCCGCAAACGTCATGTTGCGATACATCGGCTCCACGGTCGCCATGAGTTCTCGTTCCATCAATACCCAGAGCTTGTTCTCTGTGCTGGCGTCGAGACTCGAGTAACCAAACTCAAAGGAGAAACCGGCCGGTACCATGCCTGCAATTGTCGCCGCAGTCGAGAGGTCACCAAGATTAGCCTGAACGCGCGCGCGGCCGACTCTCGCGATGTTCAACAACTCATCGTCTCCGGCTGACTGTGCGTCTGCGATTGCTCTTTCGAAACGCGCATCTGCTTCGGCAAAGATCTGAGATGTTGTGATCTCAGGACCCAGGTCCAAAGCCGCAGAGCACATTCCCTCGCCGAGCAACGTCAAGCTGTACCCGGCAAAGGTTGCGGCCCTAGCGGTCAACTCAGTTCGGTTCGGGATGCTCTCGTCCGCCCATGTACTGTCGAGTCTGACCAATGCGTCGTCAGCCAACCACCTTGCAGTCGACAGGGGTTCGTACACGTTTGGCGCATCGCCGGAGCAGTCTCCAGTAGCGTACATGGAGGTCCACCCGGTCGGCTCGAATACGCGGTTGTCATACCAGACGTAGGATCCGCCACCAATGTCGCCGCCGACTCCCCACTCGTTCCCCACGTATGCACTTGCACCGATGTAGTGAACGAGCGCGCAGCGGAACTCGTTGACAGCGCTATTGACTAAAAGGTCTGCGTTTGAAGGATTGTCGAGGTCTTCAGCCGCAACCTGCGACGGTGCCTCGACCGAAATGAGTTCATCCAGCGTGTCGCATGAACTGAGCGCCAGCGCCAGGAACAAGCTTAATACCGACCACCGCACGAGGCGGCTTGTAGAGTTGAGCGCTAGCATTGGGGTCGCTCCTGATTGCGATGTTTTCGGATTCTTAGTCATTTTTCCATATCCTCCCCGCTAGTAACCCAACCGGATTGTGAAACTGAACTGCCGCATTGGCGGCAGAATGGCCTGGTCGTTGGGCTCGGATACCGTGTTGGTGATGTCCACCGTCTCGGGATCGACGTCCGGATAATTAGTCCAGACACCCAGATTACGACCGCCAAGGGCAATGCTGCCAGACCGCGCCCTGATAACCGAGGCCCAAGAATCCGGCAGCATGTACTCGACCGAAATCTCTCGTAGTCGGGCAAAGCTGGCATCCTTGATCCACCAGTCAAACTCATTCCAGCCACCGTTCTGCGCGGCCAACACCTCTTCGGGCTCGAAGCGTTCAGGATAAGCGTTGATCTCGCAGTTCTGGCGCCACGCGCAGCGATTCCACCGGTCGGTCACATATTTGGATTGGCCAACCTGGAAATCCAGCAGACCGCGGATGTTCACCCGGTCGAGAAGTGTTACTGTGGTGTTGAATGAACCCTCGAAGTCAGGAGAGGGGTGACCGAGATATACCCACGGTGCGTCTTCGCACGGAACTGCCGCACCACCCGGCTCGACTCCACCAATACCGGTGCCTCCGTCGCACATGCCGTTGATCGCGTTGCCGTCGGCATCGAGTTCCGCACTCAGTACTTTGGCTGCGAAGAACGAACCGACTGGGAAACCTTCCTGGTGTCGAGTCGTCCAGCCGATGTTGAGCCAACCGTCGATACCGAGGTTGGTGATTTCGTTGTGGTTTGTGTTGAAGTTGAAGCCGACGTCCCAATCCAAATCGCGGCTGTCAATCAATAAGCCGGTTATTCCGACCTCGAAACCGCTGTTTGCAACCTCACCGACGTTCACGAACTGCGTGCCCGAGAAGCCCGTGGAAGGGGCTACGTTCCGAGACAGGATTGCGTCCGTCGTCCTCTGGTTGTAGTAGGTGAAATCGACAGTTACGCGGTCGCGGAACATGCCCAAATCGAATCCCACCTCTATTTCTTTACCGCGCTCCGGACCCAGATCGGCGTTACCTGATGCTTCAGGGGTAACGGCTGCAGTTCCGTCCGCGGTCGAGCGAGCTTCAAAGGTGCGAATGGCGGCAAACGCATCGGGCTGCTGACCCGATTCACCATAAGCTGCCCTGACCTTCAGCGAGTTGACCAAGTCCAATCCCCAGAACGGTTCCTCGCTGACTACCCACGAGCCGCTGAACTTCGGGTAGTAGACGACGTCGAAGTCGGATCCGAACGCACTGTTGTCGTCGGCACGAACGGCGGCTGTGAGGAAGAGACGGTCATTCCATCCAAACTGTTGCTGGACGAAGAAGCCAACGGTGTTGTTTTCCACGAAGTCGTCACGCCCACGCTGGTAGGTTCCAGCTCCGGCAATCGTCTTCACACCCGTGGCCGGGAAACCTTGTCCTTCCGCCTGCATGAACTCGATCGACTTCTGATAGACCTGGAAACCACCAGAGGTGTTGCTGGCCAGGGAACTCGTGAGATCGTGTGAGACCGTAGCCGTGTACTCGATGGTTGTGTACAGCACTTCCTCGCGGTCCACATCTTTGCTTCCAGCGGCGAACTCGGCGGAGAAGAACTGTGCGTCATACTCACCCAACCTTGGCGTGTACTCGCGCACTTCCAGGTCGGTAAAGTCCAAACCCAACGTGAACCGCTGCGAGAGCCAATCCGTAGTCGCATGTTTCAGCGTGAGGCCACCGGTCATGCGGTTGACGTCTTCATTGCGATTGTAGGCCTCGTAAAGCGTCTCTGGCGGGGCCGTTTGCCAACCGCGGCGGGGTTCGTCCAGCGTGCTCGGGCTGCCTCTGTTGAGCGACGGCATGACCCCGGCATTGCCCATCATCGGGAGCCGGTAGCGGCTCATCACAAACCCTGCATTGGCGTCTATGGTCAGCTTGGTGGCTGGCTGCGCCGACAGGTTCAGCTGGGCGTTGTACCGCTTGCCGTCGTTGTCGTCGGTAACTCCCTGGTTGAATGTGCCACTACCCGACACGAAGTACTGGAGATCACTTGTACCACCCGCCACGCTCATGTTGTAAAACTGGTCGTGCCCGGTACCGAAGATCGGCGTACCCCTGGCATCTTCCAGCTCCACCATGTTGGCCTCGGTGACGTTGCCCGCGGCGTCAACGTGGTAGTTCACCGGGATGCGGTCGGCGGCATCGTTGAAGTAACTCATACCTTGCCGCATGGTGAGGTTCCAGCGAGCCGGTCCGTCCGAGCCCTTCTTGGTGATGATCTGGATTACACCGTTCGACGCCTCCGTGCCATACAGTGTCGCCGCGGCCGGACCCTTGATGATCTCGATACTCTCGATGCTCGCCGGATCGATGTCGTCGAGTCGCGACGTTGCTGCGTCGCCGAATCCACCGCTCATTCTGTTGTTGACGCGGATACCGTCGATGTAAATGAGCGGAGCGTCACTGACCTCTCGCAGGCTCGAGCGACCACGAATCCTGATCTCGGATGTGGTTCCAGCGGCACCTGAGCCCTGTTGGACCACGACACCGGTTGAGCGTCCGTTTAGAAGTTCGGTGAAGCTTTGAACCGGCGCTACTTCAGCCGCACCAACATCGATTTTGGAGACTGAATTTCCCAAAGCCCGCTTACGTGTGTCCCCCGCCGTTCCGGTGACCACCAGAGCGTCCAGTTGAACGAGGAAGGGCTGCAATGCCACCTCCAGGTCTGTCGTGCCCACGTTCACTTGAACGGTTTGCATCGCAAACCCGAGGCGCGTGACCGAAATGGTCACCCTGGCGCCAGTGATTCCACTGAGGCGAAACCGGCCGGCTTCATCTGTGGTGGCGGTGTTGCGGGTTCCTTGCACCGCAACCTGGGCCCCTTCGATCGGTGCCGAGGTCGTAGCTGACACGACTGTCCCCGACAGCGTGCCACCCTGCGCATGCAAGTCTGAGTTACTAATTGGGCCTCCCAACCAAGCGAACGCCAAGAGCAGGCACGCTATGAGGGAGAGAGGACGAAAACGTATGTCGTGCATAATTACCTCCCTGGTTTTGGTTGTTACTAGCACACGATATCGGCTGCTAGCCGAGACGGCCGGAATTGGTGCGATCGCACGGCAACTCCGGCCATCGGTGTGGGGATTTGTAACATGTATTTGTAGTGGACCCTGCGCAAGGCGCAAAAGGAGAAGCTATCCGCCTCCGATCGGAGGGAAAATGCCAATTACGTCGCCATCGGCCAACACGCGGTCTACAGATGCATGCCGGTTGTTCACGAAGACAACCTTCACTTCGCTCTCTGGAATGCCCAGATCTTCCAATACCCGGCCAACCGTCGCCCGAGCGGTGTACTCCCTTACCTCCTCTTCGAACCGCCCGTCTCTGAGCGTGGCGAACAACTTGACCCTAATCTTCATTCCTGGGCCTGCACGGTTAGCGAAACGAGACCGCAACCTGTCAATTTATCCATGCCAACCACGGCTTCGGTATGTGTTGGTTTCCCATCGAGAAGCATTTCGGTGATCCGACTCCGGATTTCGGCCGTGTTTTTTTCCAGAAAACCTGTGACCGCGGCAGGCTCGAGCAAAATCCCTTCTCGCAACATAGATATTCCCAACTCGCCAATTACAGTATTGAAGAGTTTGAGTCGAATCAGCCCGCTTTCCTGATGGGCAATACTATCATCTCCCAGATGAGTAATTGAGCTACGGAACGACCGAAGTGGGCTCCTGCTCCTCATCACGGCACCCGCTAGACCTGGCATCGCACCTGAGAGCGCTAGGGTGGAGTCGTGTACGATGAGGGCAATATTCAAGTCATCTACAGGTTGCCCATCCAAGAACACGGTACTGATCCGGTTTGTTATGGTCTCATGCGACAGTTGGCACCGATCGCGGAGGAATTCGGAGATGCTGCAGCCGACCTGAACTTGGAGCTGGAATCCGTCTTGGAGAAAGCGAAAGAAGAGCGGGAGAATACGGGCTTCAACCGTCAGGTCCAACTCCCGTATGCTCCCGTCTTTCACTTCTGTTTCCGAGCTGCGTTTGGGTGTCAGAAGTTGAACACCTCGTCCAGCGCCTCGTCCTTTATACCAAAGGTGACGTTGTGAGGTGGGAGTTTCTCGGTGTTGAAGTACCCCGGCAAACGATCGTGACTCGATGTGAAGCCGGCTTCTTCGTTGAACTTTCTCTCCATCTTGAGAACCGCCTTGCCAAGCTCCGTAACGCCGTCGGCATCCAGCTCGAGGCCGTAAAAGGCGTTCAACATGTCGATCAACGCCTGAAACGTCTCCGGCTGATCCAGCACGGCGAAGGCGATGAAGAGACACATGCCGGTCGAGTCCACCGCCGCCGTCGCTATCTGGAGATTTCGAGAAAGCTCAATCTGGCCCTCGGGATCGAGCGGATCTACGTTGCCGCCAACTCCCAGGATATTGGTGGCGACAGCATAGCCGGCGGTGTGGTCCGCTCCCATTGGCGTGGTAGCATATGTAACGCCGATCCCTTTGATGGCCCTGGGATCGTACGCCGGCATGGATTGCCCTTTGACTACAGGCGCCCGTTCGAGCCCGAAGGCTTTGGCGGTAACCGCCGCGCCGTTCCCGAGGATTCGTCCAAGTGGCGTGCCCTGCCCGACCTCTTTCAGTAGGTTGATGGCCGCCGCACCATCTCCGAAACTGGCCACGCCAGCCTCCATTGCCACGGCGATGGTCGCTCCCATCTCGATGGTGTCGAGGCCGATGTCGTCATCCAGCCGATCCAATTGCGCGATTACGTCGAGGTCGTCGATGCCGCAATTGGCACCGTGTGCCCAGACCGTCTCGTATTCCGGCTGTTTGGTCAAGTAGTTGCCGTCCTCGTCGTTGAAGATGCCCGAGCACTCGATCACGCAGCCTCGGTGGCAACCGTGAGTTGCGATACCTCCTCTGGCCAGTTCGAGTTCGGCCTGTGCCTCGCCGCTGATCTTGGAAGCACCTTCAAACTGACCTTTCGAGAAGTTGTGCGTCGGAAGTGCACCGGCCTCGTTGATGACGTTGGTCAACACGTTGGTGCCGTATGCGGGAAGTCCCTCTCCCGTGACGGGATGGCTCCTGAGCCCTTCGACAAACTTCTTGTTGGCCGCTTTGAATGCGGCCTGATCTTTGGGAGCACGCATTTTCACGCTTGATTGATCGAGTACGATCACCTTGACGCCCTTGGCACCCATGACTGCGCCGACTCCCCCGCGCCCGGCGTGACGAGTGGGTCTGCCCTCTATGTCGGTACAAGCCACGGACGCAGCACTCATCTTCATCTCACCCGCCTGACCGATCGACATACAAGCAATCTTCTCCCCGTACTCCTGCTGCATCTTGTCGACGACCTCATAGTTGGAGAGTCTCTCGAGGCTGTTGTCGACTTCGATCTTCACGTCGTCGGCATCGATGAAGATCTTGTGCAAGTCACCGTTCGCCGGCTTACCCTCCAGGATGATTGCGGCGTAACCCAACTTCGCCAGCACCTGAGCGGGCTGCCCGCCGGAGTTCGCTTCTTTGATGCCCCCAGTCAGGGGGCTCTTACACCCCACAGACAGGCGTCCCGAGATCGAAGCTGCTGTGCCGCTCAGCAACCCCGGAGCGATCACCAATTTGTTGTCTGCAGAGAGCGGATGACACGTGGGTGGCACTTCTGTCGAAACCACCTTGGACGTGAACGCCCGACCTCCTAGACCCGCGTATTCTCCCAGAGGCTCTTTGCTGATCGTGGGGCCGCCCTTTCCGCTCATATCGATTCTGAGAATGGTGTCCATGTAAACCTCCGGAAGAATTGCCGATCGCCGCTATTGACCGGGGCCAGAATGATCCCCAACAGAGACGTTACGGCGAAAGAACAGCTTTGTCAAAAGGTAGTGGAGCCCCCATTCCAACCTTTCTTACCCTCCGACCATCCAATAGCTGTAAAGTACAGACATCTCGTCGATCGAGGTTGGTTTCATGGGTCGAACTACGGACAATATCAACCATTTCCTTCCACTCAGTCCGCAGGACTTTCACGTGCTGCTCGTCTTGAAAGACGAGCCTCTGCACGGCTACGGGATTGTCAGGGCAGCGGAGGAACAATTCTCGGAAAACCTGGGCATGGATATCGGGACGTTGTACCGCATCGTGGCCAGGCTACTGGAGCAGGGATTGCTCCGCGAGGTGGATGTAAAGAGCCGGCGTCCTCCTGACGGTCGACGGCGGCGCTACTACCAGGCAACAACACTCGGTGTGCAGATTGCTCGCGCCGAGGCTGCGCGCTTGCAGGCTCTACTGCGGACACCAAACGCAGCCGATCTGTTGGAGAGCTAGTGAGCGGCATTGGACTCAGCGGTCGGTTTGTGTATCTCCTGACGCAGCTGTTGCCGCGCAGGTTCCGCCACGAATTCGGCAATGAAATGGTCACCGCGTTCCTCGACATTCGCGACGCACTCACCGCAAAACCCACCGAATCAGTCGCACGGCGGACGATCAGCGTAGCTCAACTCACGTGCACCACCGCGGTTGGATTGATACGAGCGGCGTTCGCCGAGCACATTCGTACACGAAGTAAAGCCCAACGAAACGCACGACGAATGATGGGGAAGAACAGATACGGAGGTAGGAGTACAATGTCTGATTTTGTACTGGACATGCGATACGGATTTCGCTCTTTGAGACGAACACCGGGTTTCACATTGATCGCTGTGCTGACGCTTGCACTGGGTATTGGAGCCACGACGGCGATGTTCTCAGTCCTGAACACCGCCTTGATGCAATCCCTGCCGTTCCCAGAGGCGGACCGACTGGTCATGGGTCGGGCCACATTCAGCGGGCGAGTGAATCCGTATGCTTCGTTCCCCGATTACATGAACTACAGAGACCAAAGCGAGAACCTGCAGTCTCTTGCGACCGTCGGCGGCGGTTCCAGCCTCGTGACAGTCACCGGTACCGGCGAGCCGGAACAGGCCCGCATAGCGTTTGCCACAAGCAACCTATTCAGCACTTTGGGAGTCGTGTTTCACTTAGGTGGACCATCGACTCTCGAAGAGTTGCCCGAAGGCGGCGGAGGCGAGATCGTAATCAGCTACAGTTTCTGGCAGAGGTGGTTCGGAGAGAATCCCGACATAGCCGGCCGAACCGTCGTCGTCGAAGGTGATCCGCTCACCGTCGTAGGGGTCCTCCCCGCAGGGTTTCGGTTCATGTACGACACAGATATCTGGGTGCCGCCCTGGCCCGGAAACAGCGATCCCGTAACCCGTAGGTACCATAACTGGATCCTCGTGGGGCGACTCGCACCGGGATCGACACTCGAGGCGGCTAAGGCAGAAATCGAGGTCATTTCTGCACAGCTCCAAGAGGCCTACCCGGACTCGAACGAAAACAAGGCACTGCAGCTCGATCTGCTTCACTCGGCCCTGGCAGAGGGGTATAGACAGGCTCTGTTGCTTCTCTCGGGAGCGATCGTGCTAGTACTCCTGATTGCGTGCGGGAACGTAGCGAATCTGTTGATGGCACGCAGTTCGGGCCGCGTGTCGGAGCTCGCGGTGCGTGCTGCAATGGGGGCCACCCGTTCCCGTCTGACCTACCTGCTGCTCGCTGAGTGTCTCGTCTTAGCGGTCGCCGCGGGTGGGCTGGGTGTCATGTTGGCAGTGTGGTTTCAGAACCTGATCCTCCGCTTCGTATCGATGGACCTGCTCGGCATCGACCAAACAGGCATCTCCATCACCGTGTTGGGAATTGCGGTTGCCCTATCGATAGGCACCGTACTCTTCTTCGGCGTAATTCCCTCTTTCACGGCAGCGCGTGCTGATACCGCAGAGGATTTGAAACAGGGTAGCCGAGGGTCGACTGCTGGAAGTGGAATTCGCTACCGCAGTGCGTTGGTAGTGCTGCAGGTTGCCCTGTCGCTGGTCCTCCTCGTGGGAGCTGGACTGTTGATCAGGAGTTTCCACTTGCTGACCTCGGTCGACCCGGGGTTTCGCGCGCACAACCTCCTCACCGCTACGGTCGCTCTTCCCTCGGACGACTACCAGGAAAGCGAAGCCCAGCTACAGTTCTTCCAGGGCTTGAGAGAAAGCATCGCGGCACTGCCGGGTGTGGAATCAGTGAGTATGGTGAACCGGTTTCCGATTGTTCAGTCGGGCGGAAACTACGCCATCTGGGCCCCCGAAAGACCACCCGGAACAAACTTCGATGCCCCCTGGGCCGACAGACGAGTGGCGTTACCAGGGTACTTCT
>CAYTDU010000079.1:0-12856 GCA_964436395.1 uncultured Gemmatimonadaceae bacterium
GCCTTGCGATCGTCCGGCAATTCAGCAAGATAATCATCGTCAGTCTCAGCCTTTGATTGCATTACGATGCCTTTGCTCAATCAGTCAACGTACACGTGCTGTTTTTCCCGGTGATACTCGAAGAGACGGTCAATATCCTGCCGCAGCACTCTTGTCTCTGAAAGCTCCGGTAATTCATCGAAACCGAAGAACCTCGCATCCGCTGTCTCGTGCAAGTGTGAGATTTCGGTTCTTCCGGCTGGGAGACCGTAGAAGAACAGCTTGTAGACGTGATGGGGATAGCGCGGCGTGTATGGGTGAGCACTTCGATCGATAACGGATACGAGTTCGACTTCGTCTACAATGTAGCCTGATTCCTCCACGATCTCCCGCTTGACTCCCTGTGATGGCGTTTCGTTCACGTCTGCCCATCCGCCGGGCATCGACCATTTGTTGTCGCTCTTCTCATGAACCAGCAGAATGCGGTCGTCTTCGAAGACTCCTGCCCGCAAATCCACCTTCGGGGTGCAGTACCCACTGTCGGGAACGAAGAAATCTTCAATCTTCTCGAGGGGAACGTCGCCGATGGCGGCGAACATCTCCCTCGCCAGTGCCCCCAACCGCTCGTAGCGCTCGATGTCAAATGGATTCTTCGTGTGAACCAGGCCGTTCTGAGACATCGCCCGGAGTTCGCGGATCCATTGAATCCATTGCTGGTCTGACTCATTCATCCGGCAACCGTTCTGTTCATTGCTCCGTCATTCGCCAACGTGAATTTGGTCTTGGTGGGTCCAAGTCGCCAGCGCCCGCCAACCTCTTGAACACCTTCAGGTGCTTGACATGATGTCGGTCGACAATCGAAAATGCAATGAGTGGCGGCAGCAGCAACCGGGATCCATGTGGCACTTTGGAGGGACGCTCGTTCTTCGGGCATGCCGGGAAACTGAATTCGATCAAAGCCAATTGGGGAGAACACGAGGCATGCCAGTCGACTGGAACGAATCGTCAATGGGAACTGGAGTCAAGTCATTGGACGTCCAGCACAAGCAACTCATCCACACCCTGAACATGCTGGTAGACAAGTTGCGGGCAGGAAATGAAGACGAGGCTGTGGCCCCACTGCTTGGATCTCTCGAGAAATACACTGCGGACCATTTCGCGCACGAAGAGAAGTGCATGGAGGCCTACGGGTGTGCAGCCGCGGCGCGAAACAAGAAGGAACATGCAAAATTCCTGTCGCTTCTCGAATCACTCAAACAGCAATATCAGGAGACCGGCCCTAGTCGTGTTTTGGCTCTCGAGATTGAAGCAAAACTGCTCGCCTGGTTGGTGTTTCACATCAAAGGGACCGATCGGCAACTCTACGGCTACGCAACGGCGATGGGTGAGTTGGACATCAAGTAGCCGGCCGGCGCCCGTACTTGATGAGCGCCTGTGCCGCCTGGTGAGTATCGCCGCCGCATCCTTCCGAGGAACTCCTCCCACATGAACGGTCTTCGACAATCGGTCTTTCACGATTCCCGCCCCGCCATGGGCACGATGGCCGAGATCTACCTCGCGACCGAGGACCCCGCTCGAGCTTCAGAACTCTTCGAGGCAGCGTTCGCGGAGATCGAATATGCCGAAGCCACGTTGAGCAGGTACCGGCCGAACAGCGAGATTTCTCGCATCAATGCAAGCGCTGCGGAAGGGGATGTTACTGTCGACCCAGAGCTGTTCGGTTTGTTGAAGCTAGCGCGAGAATACGGCCGGATCTCGCACGGCGCGTTCGATATCACGGTGGGCCCACTCGTCAATGCATGGGGTTTCTCTGGTGGGCAAGGCCGTCGTCCTTCCAGACGAGAACTGTCTAGTGCTCGCGATCGATCGGGATGGCGGTTGTTGGAGTTAACCGAGAGTCAGCGAACCGTTCGGTTTCTGCGCGACGGCGTCGAGATAGACCTTGGTGCGATAGGCAAGGGTTGGGCGCTGGACCGTGCCGCCGCCGTTCTTTGCAGGCATGGGGTGGGGAATGCGCTGCTGGGTGCCGGAGCCAGCAGCTACCTCGCCTTGGGGCACCCACCGGATCAAGACGGTTGGATTGTCAACGTGACCGATCCCACCGATACGTCGCGCGTGCTGACTGCCCTTCAACTCAGCGACGCCGCACTTGCGACTTCTGGTGCGAATCAGAAGTTCTTCGAAGTTGACGGCAAGAGGTATAGTCATATAATCGATCCGCGGACCGGCTCGCCGGTCGAGGGAATGCTGCAAGTCACGGTGTTGGCCGAGAAGGCCACAGATGCAGACGTACTGGCAACGGCATTGTTTGTTCTCGGTCCGGATAGTGGGCCGAGGCTGTTGCCGGAGGGCCAGATGCGCGGAGCGTTGTTCGTGCTGGATGCGCCCGGCAGGCGTCGGGTCGTTGAAGTCGATTGGCCCGACGACAATCGACCTTAGGGAAAGACACGCAAAAGAGGTAACGAGGCAACACATGGAACGACGAGATTTCTTGACGACATCGACTGCTGCCGCAGCCGCCAGCGCCTCCCTTTTGCTTCTCAACTCTTGTGCGGACGAGACATCTGAAGAGGGGCAACGAAGATCGTCGGGCGCGGCGATTCGCCTCGGGATCATTGGAGCGGGAAGCCGCGGCAAGTACATGATGCGACAGTTCCTCCGCGTTCCAGACGTGAGCATCGACGCCATCTGTGACGTGTACGAACCTCGGTTCGACGAGGCTCGGGAGGTAACTGGTGAAGACACACCTGCGTTCAGCGATCTTCGCGCCATGCTCGACGCCTCAGCTGACCTGGACGGAGTGATCATTGCGAGCCCGCTCAGTTTCCACGCCGAGCACATATTGGCTTCGCTCGAGGCCGGATTGCACGTTTACGGTGAGAAATCGATGGCGTTCACTGTCGATGAGTGTAATGCGATCGTACAGGCAGTACGCGCGAGCGGGAAGAAGTATCAAATAGGCCTGCAGTACCACTACGCCGCCTGGTACCGGCAGGCCCTCCGACGTATCCAGGAGGGAGAGATCGGGCAGGTGTCTCACGTGTACGCATATTGGCATCGCAACTACAACTGGCGTCGACCGGTCCCTGAACCTTCGCTTGAACGGCTCATCAACTGGCGCCTCTACGAGGAATACTCCCACGGGTTGGTGGCGGAGTTGGGTGCACACCATATCGATACGGCAAACTGGGTGTTCGGTGAGACACCTGCCAGCGTTGTGGGAAATGGAGACATCACTTTCTATGACGACGGTCGTGAGACTCTGGACAACGTGCAGGCTATCTACAGCTATCCGAGCGGTGGCACCCTGGTATTCAGTTCGATCATCGGCAACCACAAACAGGGCTGCCAGGTGATTATCTACGGTACCGGGGGCACTATCGAGCTCACGCTCGAGGATGGTTACATCTTCTACGAACCCGCTCGTCCCAATTCGGCAGTACCGCAGGAAATGGTGGAAGCTGGAGTGAACACGACGGCTTCGCTATCAACATCTGGCGACATGCCTTACCGCGGCAGAGGTCGATTGATCGATATCGAACGACGCAACGCCGGCGAGCCAAGCTGGCACGCGGCCCGCGCGTTCATCGAGTCAATTAGAGAAGATACGCATCCCGTGGCTGACGAGATTGTTGCGTGGGGCGAAGGCGTGTCGGTGGCACTCGGGGTCGAGGCGGTCAGAAACGGAACCCGAATCGAATTTGCGGAACGCGGGGCCCTCGAACCTGCGATCTAGGCATAAATCTCCTCAACCAGTTCCTTGTATTTGGCCGCGATTGCGTTCCGCTTTACCTTGAGTGTGGGAGTAATCTCACCACCCGCCAAGGTGAAGTCCTCCGGCAGCAACCTGAATTCTTTGATCTTCTCGAAATTCGCGAGTTCAAAAGAATGCGCGTCGATTCGTTCACGGAAGAACTTCTTCACTTCCGGTAAACGAATCAGATCGAGTCTCGATTCGAATTCCCACTTCTTGCGCCTCGCGAACTCTTCTAACGCACTGAAGAACGGCACGATCAACGCGCTCACAAACTGTCTGCCTTCGCCCACTACTGCTATTTGCTCGATGTAGTGATCTTTGCCAACCGCGGTTTCGATCCGCTGCGGCGCTACGTTCTTCCCTCCGGACGTAATAATCAGGTCTTTCTTCCGGTCGGTGATCGTTAAGTACCCGTCTTCTGACAGTTCCCCGACGTCGCCCGTACAGAGCCAGCCGTCGCGCAACACCGCCTCGGTCGCTGTGGGGTTGTTGTAGTAACCCTTCATTACGTTGGGACCCTTGGCCAATATCTCACCGTCTTCCGCAATCCTGATCTCACAGTCGATAACCGGCCGCCCCACCGAGCCGAATTTGAACGCGTCGGGACAGTTGGCGGTGAGCATGGGTGAGGTCTCCGTCAATCCATAGCCTCGGCAAATCAGTATGCCGGCCGCGAAGAAGAAGTCTTCGATCTCTCTCGCCATCGGTGCCCCACCCGCGGAGAAGAAGTTCTTCGGCCCTCCCACGATGTCACGGATCTTGTGCAATACCAGTTTGTCGGCAAGCGCGTATCTTATCCTGAGCGCAAGCTCAGTGCGACTTCCACTCTGTCTGGCCGCGGCGTGCTCGCGACCCACGCCGACCGCCCAGTGAAACAACTTCTGACGCAGTGGAGATGCCTGGCTCAACTTGTCGTGGACTGCCGAGTAGATCTTCTCGTAGAGCCGTGGCGCACTCACCATCACGGTTGGCTTCACCTCTGCCAGATAGCTGATCACCTGCTTCGGATCCCGCACGTACCAATTTTGCGCACCACTGTTGAATACGAAATACGACCACGTTCGTTCGTAAACGTGACTTAGCGGAAGGAAACAGAGTGAGCGGTCCTCGGTTGTGACCGAAAACCACTCATTCACGGCACGGAACTGATGGAAGAAATTCCCGTGAGTGAGCATCACTCCTTTGGGCTCACCGGTCGTTCCTGATGTGTAGATTATCGAAGCGATGTCATTAGTAGAGATTCCCAAGCACCGTGCCTCTACCTCTCCAGCTCGATTGGATGTGCGCCCCCTCTCGAGTAGTTCCTCATAGCTGACGGTGTTGGGGTCGTCCGCTTGCAGCGTTCCATCCAATACAACCTGCGTGCGTATGGTCGACTTGTGAGCGAATGAGTTGACTTTCTCGTGTTCCGCGAATCCGCCCACGAACATCACCTGAAGCCCCGCGTCCGCGGCGATGTATTCAGCCTGCCCTGAAGTGTTCGTGGCATAGATAGGTACCGTGATTCCGCCCACGCTTTGAATCGCGAAGTCGGCTATCGCCCATTCCGGGCTGTTCGGAGCCATGATCCCGACGCGATCGCCGACCTTGACGCCCAGCTCCAACAAGCCCTTGGCCAGGTTCTCAATGAGCTGACCAAGCTCGCGATATGTGATTTTCTTCCATACTTCGCCTTCCTTGAAACTCATTGAGACCAACTCACCGTACTCAGAGCTCTTGGTGCGAATCATCGATGCGAGGTTCAATTGACTCACGAGATATCCTGATTTCCTGAGGTTCGGAACACTGCCGATCTAACGACGGGTACAACTTAAAGTAGGCAAATCCGGACGATATGGATAATATCTTTCCATCATGGGTCAGAAAGCAAACACCTTCCGCCTTATCGCCGCGCTAGCGTTGGCGGTGGCCGCGGTCGCGATCATTTGGGTCGTTTCTTCCCACAAAGATCGTTCGCAGGCCGATGCGGGACGCGAGCAGCGAGTGTTTCCGCAGATCGAGGGCAGAGAGGCGGTGGTACTCGACGATGATGCCAACAGGACATTCTGGGGTGACACCAGTGCCGAGCGGCCACCTCGCGTAGCCCAGTGGCTCGATGCGTTGACACGAGTCGGCATGAACGCCAGGACGATCCCGTCGATCGTGGATTGGCACGATGAACTACTCGTACTCCCGCATTCATACTGCCTCTCCAGTGACGAAGTGCGGCTGATTCAGGAGGGGATCGAGAGCGGCAAAGGTGTGTTTTTCGTTGGGCCTGTCGGAGTTCGCGGCTCCGACGCAAGCTGGATTGGCTGGAATAGATTCCATTCCATTGTCGGCAGCACCAACTTGCGGGAGTTTTCCGGTCTCGAGACGATGTTTCTCGTCGTATCGGGCACTGGGCCAGTGGGAAGTCTTTCGATGGCGGGGCATCGCATCTCTTTCCTTCAACGGGAAGGGCAATGGGGCGTTGCGGGGTTGCCGGGCGGCGCATATTGGGGGGATTACGACCGCAAGCCGTTTCCCGCGGACGAGGTTTTTCACGCTGCCGCTGTCGGCACACGAGGATCGGGGAGATACGTGTGGATTGGCTTCGATCCCGATCTGGCGGCCGGAAGCTACGAGAGCCAGGGAGCCCTCGATCGCCTCATGGCGGACCTGGTTGTCTGGAGCCTGTCGGTGCCGGCGGTCGAAGTCGATCTCTATCCAGGTGGTAAACCGAACGCTCTCATCGTTGCCATGGATACGGAATGGCAATTCGAGAACGCCGCATACCTCGGCGATCTTCTCCAGGAACGAGGGTTGCGCGGCGGGTTCATGTGCGTCAACGAGTTTGCGGATTCCAATGCGAGTCTCGTTCGCAACCTCGCCGAGTTTCATGACATTGGTTCGCACAGTGAGGACCATACTGTCTTTGTCGGACAGTCGCGACGCACACAAGCCATGCGGCTCACGCAGAGTGCAGCCGGGTTGACGGAATTGTCGGGGCAGTCGATTGTGGGATTTCGTCCACCCGAGGAGCGATACGATGAAAACACGCTGCGGGCATTGGCGGAAACCGGTTTTTGGTACATTCTCGGCGGGGAGGCTACCGCCATCGCACTGCCGACGCTTCTTGATGTGTCGGACACAGACTCATCTGCACCGCTTGTAATGATTCCAAGAATCCAACGTGACGACCTCTATCTCGTGAACAGGGAGGAACTGGGCGGTCACGAGTTGGCCGACGGCTGGCTACGGGACTGGGAGACGGTGCGCCGCCATCGAGGCATTCACTATGTGAGCGTGCATAGCACCTGGCTCACGGGCGCCGACGAGGCAAGTCTGTTGGGTCAATTCCTAGACGCCGTGCCGCTTGACGACGTTTGGGTGCCGGGGCCGAACGGATTGGCGGAGTGGTGGCGTCAGCGCGCGAGTATCCAGGCAGAGGTTGTGAATCAGGCTGCCAATGAGGTAGTGCTCCGAATTCTCAACGCTGCCCCCCAAGCGGTGGAAAACATCGGTGTCTGGGCCGTGTTCGAGGGGAACCCGGAATCGCTGCGGGTGGAGGAGGATGGCGCGCATGTTGACGGGCCGGACGAACGCGGTGCATATCTGTTCATGGTCGATAACCTCCCACCCGCTGACACGGTAGTGATTCCAATTCAACTCGGCGATCAGCGGCAGTGATCTCGAACGTGAGTTCCCACTCTTGAAAAAGGCTCCGATCAGAAACGTTGCCATAATCGCACACGTGGACCACGGTAAAACCACGCTGGTCGATAAAATGCTGCTCGAGGCAGGTGCGTTCCGCTCAGGTCAGCAAATCGAAGAACGTGTGATGGACTCCAACCCGCTGGAACGGGAACGCGGCATCACGATTCTCTCCAAGAACACGGCTGTGTTCTGGAACGACGTCAAAATCAACATCGTAGACACCCCCGGGCACGCGGATTTTGGTGGCGAAGTTGAACGCATTCTACGGATGGTTCAGGGCGTGCTGTTGTTGGTGGATGCTGCTGAAGGACCGATGCCGCAGACGCGATTCGTCACCTCCAAGGCTCTGGAACTGGGTCTTCAACCGATTGTGGTGATCAACAAAGTGGATCGGCCGGATGCTCGCCCGGAGGAGGTGTACGAGGAAGTACTGGAACTGCTGCTGGACCTCGAGGCCACGGACGAGCAGTTGGATGCACCGTTCTTGTATGCGTCGGCAAAGGAGGGGTGGGCGGAGACCGAGGGCGGAAGGGCGGAAGGGCGGAAGGGCGGTACCCAGCCACCCCACCACCGGATCATTGTGCCGGCTGACGAACCTACCGCCCTACCGCCTTACCGCCCTACCGACTCTCCCCGCGACCTCGTCCCGCTATTCGAGACAATACTCACTACGGTTCCGGAGCCGCCCGGCGACCCCGCCGCGCCCTTCCAGATGCTCGTCTCAACGATCGACTATTCGAGCTATATAGGCAGGATCGCGGTGGGCCGAATCGAACGCGGCAGAGTCGAGGTGGGGCAGGCGATAGCGTTGTTGCCGTTGGGAAAACCTGGGCTCGTCCCGGAGGCGGAGATTGTACCGGGAAGAGTGATGCGGTTGTACGGGTTTGATGGGTTGAAGAGGGTGGAGCAACGCACCGCTCGAGCGGGAGATATCGTTGCGCTCGCCGGTTTGGAAGGCGTGGAAATTGGGACTACCCTCTCTGACCTGAGCAAGGCGGAACGACTGCCCGGCATAAAGGTGGAGGAGCCCACTCTATCGGTTGACTTCATGTACAACGATTCACCTTTCGCGGGGCGCTGCGGCAGGTTTGTGACGAGTCGCCAGGTTCGAGACCGCCTGTTTCAAGAGGTCGAACGAAACGTCGCGCTCAGGGTGGAAGAAACGGACAGACCCGAGATCTTGAGAGTCTCGGGCCGCGGCGAACTGCATCTGACAATTCTGATGGAAACTATGAGGCGGGAAGGGTACGAGTTCCAGGTGAGCAGACCGCGGGTCATTACCAGAACGGGACCGGACGGAAAGGTTGAGGAGCCTTACGAGGAGATGATCGTCGATGTGCCCGAAAGCATGCTAGGTGTGGTCATTGATAAACTGGGTGGCAGGCGCGGAGATATGATCGACATGAAAAACCCGGGGCAGGGAAGAGTACGCATGCGCTTCAGGGTGCCGGCGCGTGGCCTGTTCGGGTTTCGGTCTGAATTCCTCACCGATACGCGCGGCGAGGGGATCCTGCACCACAGGTTTCTCGAGTACGGAAAATGGGTGGGCCGATTGGGAGGGAGGAACAGAGGAGTGCTGGTGGCTGATAGGGAGGGGAGTGCCGTGGGCTATGCCCTGTTTGGTTTGCAGGAACGTAGCACGCTCTTCGTGGCACCAGGCGCCCCAGCTTATGAAGGAATGATTGTGGGAGAGAACGCTCGTAGCGGCGATATGGATGTGAACGTGAGCAAGGAAAAAAAGCAGACAAACATCCGTGCCGCCGCGTCGGACGACAACATCTTGCTGGAGCCTCCTTTACAGATAACGCTCGAGTACGCACTGGAATACATTGAGGATGACGAACTGATTGAGATCACACCGGATGCGGTTCGATTGCGCAAACGTGTGCTGGATGTGCGCGCACGGAAACGGGCAGCGCGTCAGGCCTCTCGGTCTTTGAAAGGGTAGTCGCCATGATACGTGCAATCACGGTCGCAATATTGACAACCGCCACTTCAGCTGTATCTGCGGCTTGTGCAGGGTATGCGACACATCCCGCTGATGTCACGCAGACACCTGCCGCGAAGGCTACCCTCGCCGTGCCTCCCGCCCATCCAGCTTTAGCATCATCTGCTGTGACTCAACAGGACACAATCCCCCGCGTCGGCGAATACCGCGTCTACACCGGTTCCGGAGAACTCGTATCACTCGATGAAGTCGTGGCAACGATGGCGGACAACCAGGTGGTGTTCATAGGCGAATCACACGACGATCTCACGGGACATCTGATAGAGGCGGAGTTGCTGTCGCGGGCTTACATCGCATACGTAGCCTCGTACACAGACTCGGTGTCCGCGCGAAACGTGACGCTCTCGCTCGAGATGTTTGAGCGAGATATCCAGTATGTATTGGACGAATACCTCCAAGATCTGATCACTGAAGATCAATTTCTCGACAACACCAGGCCCTGGACGGAGTACGAGACAGACTACAGACCGTTGATCGAATTCGCGAAACAAGAGGGAATCTCGGTGATCGCCGCAAACGCACCACGGAGGTATGCCAACCTGGTCACCAGAAAGGGGCGCGATGCGCTGCTGGAGCTGAGTCCACAGGCATTGGCCTCACTTCCCCCGCTTCCTTACGGCATGCCGTCGCCGAGATACGAGGACCAGTGGCGTGTGGCAATGGTCGAGGCAATGGAGGAGCTGAGAGAAAAGTGTCCCATGCCCCCCGCGATGCAACGTGCCATGCGTGGCGATTCTACGAGGCCGGCAATGCCGATGGGATCACATGCATCATCGTCAAATCCGCTCCATGCGCAGGCACTCTGGGATGCGTCGATGGCGTACTCGATCAGCGAACACCTGAAGCACCATCCGGATGCTCTAGTGCTGCACATGGCGGGAGCATTCCATGTTGAACGGGGCACCGGAACCCCGGAACACCTAGAGCGCTATCGGCCGGGTTCACGCACAATGATAGTAGTCATACGACCGGTGGAGGACATCGAGAAATTCGACGCTGAGCGCGACGGCGAAAACGAGGATTTCGTTGTTCTGACTGAGGAGGCACTGACTAGGCCGTTCCCGTGTCCCGGAGGCTAGTGAAAAGGACCCTCAAATCTCCAAGAAACTCCACTCCTTCGTAAACGGCACCGAGCTGAACCGCACACCCTTTGTAGGCGTCACCCTCAGATTGTCACTCGGATTGATACCGATCCCCGCCGCCGCGTTGTAAAGCCCGGGTTCAACACTGAACGTCATGTTCTCTTCGAGCGGTGTATAGTCGCCAAGTGCTATGAACGGGGGCTGGTGACCCACGAAGATCTGGCCCTGTCCATGCGCCGGCCTGTGGTAGATGAAATCCTGCATCCCGGCATCCACCTGGTGCTGATGGATCTTGGCCGCGATGTCCGAACAGGTCGCCCCCGGTTTCGACTCTTCCTCCTGAATCTGAACTGTCTCGGCCACCACCTCCCACATGCGCTCCTGCTCGGCTGTCCACGGTCCGATGAGGTAGTTCCTGTAGCACTCGCCACCGTAACCGCCTAGCTGGATGTCTGTGTTCACGTAGACAGTCTGGCCGCGTTCGATGTTGGAGTAGAAGAACTGGTTCGGGTGTGGGTACGCGCTTGCAACTCCGGCCCGGACATAGTGTGAGGTGACGTCGACGCCCACCGCCGTGTGCGGCTTGCCGTCGTAGTTGATGTCGTTCATCAACATCTCTATGCCGTACGCTTGCAGAGCCTGACCCAACTCGAAATCGGTGGCGTCCGTGCCGCGCTCAAGAATGTAGTCGCGGGCGAACGCATGGATCTTATCGAAATACCCGTATGCTCTTTGGGTGAGCGCCAACTCCTCGGGCGTCTTGATCTGTTGCATGTACAGACAGGTGTCGCTGATGTCCACAAAGCGAGTGCCCGGCATAATGCGCCTAGCTGTCTGCAACTGCGAAGATGTGAGATCTCGATCGATAGCTATGCGGGTCCCGGCAAGACCGCGATGCCTCAGTCCATTCAGCATCCATTCGAACAGGTCGATACGGGGGCCTTGGACGACCTCGCCGCGGTTTGGGAAACCACCCTCGGCGTGTGGATAGCAGAAGTAATACTCGTTTTCCGTAGCCCACCAGCTGGTGACGAGCTCGCGATCGATACCTGGCGAATACCAGTATGCCGTGTCCTCTTCGTCGGTGCGAAAGACCACCCACGTGGACCGCTCGCCGCTACCTCTAAAGCAACCGGTGTAGTACACCATGTTCTGGTCCGAAGAGAGCACGATAGCTGAAACGCCCAATTCTTCTACGCGCTCTTTCAGCGTTCGAGTCCTGGCCTGGTGCCATTCGAGCGGTAAGCGATCGTATCCCAACGGTGCAGGTTCGAGACTGTCCGGGTGCGGCACCAGCAGGCGTTCCGACTCCCCTGCGGCAACGCCGTCGGCGGCGCAGGCCAAACCGCTTGCAGCCGTCCCTGCGCTAGCAAGACCGGCACCCATGGTTCTGATGAAATCACGTCGCGAAGCCTTCATGCTTTCCTCCAGCGAAGGGATGTGGTCATGGCATTGAGCGGGATTGTATCCTAGAGTCGCCGACTTTTCCAGAGCTTTGAGATGTCGCACATCCGGCGCACGCTTCGGCAATCACCCCCATATACGTGTAATCACGCAATGCTGAGTCGGTGCGCATCACTTACATTACACCATCTATATAAAGACTTCCTATCAAGGTGAATCGTATGACAAGCCAGCACAAACACGAGAATCTTGGCGTCGCATCACTCGCCGTGCATGCGGGCGAGGAACCCGACCCAGTATTTGGAGCGGTTGCCGCTCCGATATACCAAACCTCCACGTTCGCGTTTGAAAGTCCGGAACAAGGCGCTTCGCGGTTTGCGGGCAGAGAATCGGGCTACATCTACACTCGGCTGGGCAATCCAACCATAGATCGCCTCCACGAGAAGGTCTCAGCTCTCGAGGGAGGTATCGGTGCCCTAGCCACCGCTTCAGGCATGGCCGCCGTCAGCACGCTCTATTTCAGCTATCTGTCTGCCGGGGATCATATTGTTGGCACCAGTTCGCTCTATGGGCCGTCGCGCGTCATCATGGAGAGGGAATTTTACCGGTTCGGGGTGTCATCAACTTGGGTTAACACGGGTAACCTCGACGAAGTGAACGAGGCACTGCGTCCTGAGACCAAGATGATCTACGTGGAGACTCCTTCTAACCCGACGATGAAGCTGACAGACTTGCCGGCTGTGTCCAAGATCTGCAAAGATCGAGAGATTCTCCTCGCGGTGGACAACACATTTGCCACTCCGATCCTGCAGAAACCCCTGGAGCTTGGCGCCGACGTCAGCCTGCACAGTGTCACAAAGTTCATCAATGGACACGCGGACGTGGTGGGTGGCCTGCTGGTCTTCAAAGATAAAGAGATCATGGAGCGGGCAATAAAGCCGTGGCAGA
>CAYTDU010000080.1:0-12596 GCA_964436395.1 uncultured Gemmatimonadaceae bacterium
GTCGACAGCACGCCCACGGTCAGCGTGTCTGACGCGTAGCCTGCCGCCTGATCCGTTGCCGTGACCGTTACCACTCCCGCCTCACGACCCTCGAAGGTCACCGTCTGGCTGGTTTGACCGGTGTAGAACCTTATGGTCGGTGTCGTCGGCTTCAGTATCATGGTGTCGCTCGACACGACGTCCACGTACACGTCTCCTGGCGCCGGAACTGAAAGCAAGATGGCTTGTTGCAGCGTGGCTCCTCGTCCGACCGAGATGCTGTCAGCCCCCCACTGAAGCAGCGCAGGCGGCGCCTCAACCACATCGACGTAAGCAGAGTCTGTGATGCCGGCGTCGGTGTCTTCTCCGACAACGTATGTCGCTCCAATCTCGACTCCAGTTACACGGCCGGTTGCGTCCACAGTCGCTATTGCAGTGTTCCGCGATAGCCAGATTACGCCTCGCCCGGGCACCTGATACCCGTTTCGATCGTACGTGTAGCCTGTGAGGTTGGTGACTCCACCTACTCCTATCACAGGACTGTGCGGGAGTACGGCAAAGTCGGCGGGAGCCTGTTGGATTCGCAGCGTGGCGTCGCCGGAGGCGGTGCCCAAGGTTGCCCGGACCGTTGCGACACCAGAACCGACGATCCGAACCTTTCCTACTTCGTCGGCTAGTGCCACTGAAGGCGTGAGCGTCTGCCACGCGACTGAGTCGTTCGGGATGTCGACGCTGCCGCCCAGCACCATCTCGCCACTCACGGTCAGGGTCAGGCTGTCGCCGATCGCCGTGATCACTGTGTCCGCAGGCGAGACCGTCAGGGTGCCGATCCCGTTGACTACGAACTTTGCCGTGTCCGCGATACCGCCTGCTGCGGCCACGATCCCGGCGATTCCGGCACCTTGTGAATGGGCCCAACCCAGGGTGTCCAATGTGGCGACCGCTGGAGCCAACGACATCCAGGTGAGGTTGCCGCAGCTCACGGGCGCGGCGACGCTGTCCTGGCACGCTGCCGTATATTGCACCGAGTCACCCATCGTCGTAACGACCGCCGAGTCTGGCGCAACGGTGACGCTCGCCACCGGCCCCTGATTCTCGAGTACGGTCGCAGTGAAGCTTACTGGAGATCCTCTCAAGCCCTCGGCGGTCGCGGTGACCTGAATCGTCCCCTCGGTACCTCCGGCTGTTATGGTGGCTTGGGCGAAGCCCTCCTCATCGGTCTCAGCAGTTTCTGGTTCGACCGTCGTCCGGGCGGGTCCACTCGCGACAGCGAAATCAACAGCATAACCGTACGTAAACGGATCGCCGGCAGCGTCCAGCACCTGAACCACGATTGGCCCGGCCGCCGGTGTGTTTGCGTACACCTCCTGGTTGTTGCCTGACACCGCCACGAGCTGACTCGGCCTGGCAAAGAAGTGCAGCATACCTGTGGATGTGATCGTTCCGTCTGCGGTCGGCGCAACAGCAGTAATCGTAACGGAGTCAGTCAGAGCGGCAGGTGCCAGTACCCATGCCTGGTTTCGACCAACCTGACTGGGGGTGGGCACCATATTGGTGTCGGCTGACTCGAACCATACCAGGGCGCCGTCTATCGCGGCGTCACCATCGTATACGGATCCCGTTACCAGAAGGCTGTCACCTCCGGTAATCGTGGTGTCCGAGAATGAAATGGATACAGCATCCGCATTTGCTCCGGGTCCCACGTACTCGGGCTCGATGGCCTCGGTGACTGTCGGCTCGCTTCCGGCAGTCGCAGTCACCACGTCACGAACCACGAACCAAATCTCCCCGTCACCGACCACGGCGAGATACAGGTAGAACTCTTCCGATCTCTCGCTCAGTGTGACACGGATATCGATGCTGACGGTTTCACCGTCCGCGGATATGTCGATCGAATCAACACTAATCGTCTCGCTGTATGCGACGGAGGAATCACTCGTCCGCCGCAACTCGATTACGAGCGAATCGATTGGTATCGGGGTGCTCTGCGCTGTCTCGAGTAGGCTTCTGACATCGAGGCTGCCGGACACCTCCATGCCGGGTTCGAATGGAAGGTCATTGCAGGTCACAACAAGCGCAGCCGTCGTCACTAGCAAAGCCATCTGGAAAGCGGTCCCGCGGCATTTGGCGAACAGGGTAGGCACGAGACAATCCCCCTCGTGATCTGAGGGCCAACCTAAGCGTCTGCTTGTAATGGGGAAGCTACACCCGACAAGAAGGGTGTCAAACGCGGGGTCCCATTTCCCCCTTCCCCTTTCCCTGGGGAAGAGGGAAGAGGGAAATGGGAAGGGGGAAGAAGAAAGTCCTAAGGTGTCGTTACCGTCACATCAATGGCCCCATACCCAGCCGCCGGCAGGGTCACGAAACCCGGTATGGTTGCCGTTACGGTTGTAGTTCCCACTGCAATCGGGTCGAACGCCACACCTCCATCCGCGACCGAACCTGGTGAGTAGTAATCACCTACAACGATCTGGACGGTTACGGAGCCGCCGCTAAGCGTCGATGTCACCAGCTGCCCAACCCCAGCGTCGCTGCTGGTCACAGTTGCCGTATACGAACTCGGCGCCCCAGCACGCACCTCCTGATAGTCCTCGATGGAGGTTTGGGTGGCATCAGGAATTCCGACGCGCACGCTAAACGGATCGTCTGATTGATCCGTGGTCATGGTAGTGTAGAGACTATAGAGCCTGAGAGCGGGTTGCACGACATCCTTGGTGGCAGTGCCATTCGTGAAACCGGTAGCAGTAACCGTGACCGAGGTAGTGCCTGTTTGACCCTCTACACCCTGCACGTAGTAGTCGAAGCGCGTGCTCCCGTCCGCTACCGGAACCGTTATCGAAGCCGTGCCCGGTGTCGTCTCATCTGGCGAAACCAGCAACACGGACGGATCCGAGCTAGTAATCACCACATCCACACCGCCGTGGTCCGATCCCTCCAGATATCCGGTGTTGTTGAGTTGAAGGCCCGCACCCACGACTGCGTCATAGAGAGTCATTCCAGAGGCGGTGACTGTTACTTCTCGCGCGGCATAGTCGGTAACGATGAATCCGGGGATTGACACCGATACAGTAGTCGCGCCCGCGTCGAGGGGCTCGAATGCGACACCGCCGCCTGCCAGCGTTGTTGGAGTGTTACTCTCGCCCGCAACGACCTCGGCCGTCACCGACGCGCCCGACGTGCTTGAAGTCAACAGTTGGCCAACTGTCGGTGTGCTGCTGACAAAGGTCGCTGTCAGACTCGGCGCACCGAAACGCACGTCTAGAACTGTCTGTAACTGCGTGTCTCCTGCATATGGGAGGCCCACCTGCGCGTAGAACTCATCGTCGGGGTCGAGCGTGTTCTTCGGTGTGGTGAGACTGCTCTGGTAGATCTGAACGGCTGGTTGTACCACTTCGGTCGTTGCCGACCCGTCAATGAAACCAGGCGCAGTGGCGGTGACCAGAATATTCCCTGTCTGGTTCTCGATCCCGTGCACATAATAGCTGAAGCTCGTGTTCCCGTCTGAGACTGGAACCACTATGGACTCCGAGCCCGCTGTGGTCGCGTTGGGCGACAACAGCAACACAGAGGGGTTGGAACTCGTGATCGTCACATTCAAACCACCGTGGTTGCCGGCGCCAAGCAACGCGCTTCGGGAACGCTGCAATCCGCTTCCGGTGATCGTCTCGTAAAGTGTGATGGACGGTGCGGTCACGGTGACTTCGCGCAACGCATAGTTGGTCTGGATGTACCCCGGGATGGTCGCACTCACCGTAGTCGTGCCGGCCGTGAGCGGGTCAAATGCCACCCCGCCCGTAGCAACCGTGGTAGGCGATCTGAAGGTGCCTTCCGGTATCTCCACCGTCACGGTTCCTGCTTGGAGGTCGGTGGTTACCAGCTGCCCGACCGTCTGCGCACTGCTGGTGACCGTAACAGTCAACGGGCCTGGCGCGCCCGCACGAACCGCAAGTGTGTATTGCAGATACGAGTTCCCGGAGTAGGGAATTCCAACTTGCGCGTAGAATGGATCGTCGTCAGACAGCGAAGTGGTCGACGTTGCGAGGTATTGGATCTCTACTCCCGGTTGTACGACGTTGACAGTGTTGGAACCATCCGTGAAACCGTTGGCCGTGGCTGTAATAGTCGCGGTCCCCGTCGCCGATTCGACGCCCTGGACGTAGTAGCTGAAGCTCGTTGATCCGTCGTTCACGGGGATCGTAATCGACGTCGTGCCCGCGGTCGACGCGTTCGGTGACAGCAGGAGAACCGCCGGATCGGAACTCGTCAACACTACATCCACGCCGCCATGGTCGGGCGCCGCCAACGATCCGGACACCGATCGCTGTAACCCGCTTGCCGTCGGAGTCGAGGGGACGTTGATGCCGGGGGCGGTTACGGTGACGTCTACGGAAGCCTGCGTCATCGGAGTGTATCCTGGGATCGAAGCGGATACGGTCGTGGTGCCCGCGGTTAGCGGCTCGAACGCTACTCCTCCGTTTGCAACTGTCGAGGGTGAGTTGTATTGCCCTTCGGCGATCTCAACTGTGACTGTTTCGCCCGTATCGGGAGTAGTTATTAGTTGTCCAACTGACGGATTGCTGCTGACCACGGTGACGTTGAGGGGCGCAGGCGCGCCGGCTCTCACCTGGAGAGTGGTCTGCAAACTCGTGTTGCCTGAATACGGTATTCCGACCTGGGCGTAGAACGGATCGTCAGGCGACAGAGTCGTGGTTGAAGTTGCCAAATATGCGATCTGCACGCCGGGCGCCACCACGTCGCTCGTTACGGTCGCTTCTGTGAAGCCGGTCGCGTTCGCTGTGATGTCCACGGTGCCCGTCGCATCTTCGACTCCCTGCACGTAATAGGTGAATCCGCTGGATCCGTCCGCGACAGGAAGGGTTACTGAAGCAGTTCCGGGGGTCGTGCTGTTCGGAGAGAGCAACATCACCGCTGGATTGGAACTCGTAACCACCACGTCAACGCCGCCATGATTGGTGGCGTTGAGAGATCCTGAACGAGAGCGCTGTAGTCCGCTGGCCGTGGTGGTGGTGTAAAGAGTGATTCCCGGTGCAGTGACGGTCACCTCTTGCGAACCCGCTGTCGTCGCTATGAATCCCGGGATTGAGGCTGATACCGTGGTGGTCCCTGCGTCGATCGGATCGAACGCTGCGCCGCCGTTCGCGACTGATGTAGGCGACCGGTATTGCAGTTCCGGTATCTCCACTGTCACCGTGCCGCCGGTCAGGGGTGTAGTGGTCAACTGCCCTACCGCCGGATTGCTGCTGGTCAAGGTAACCGTCAGAGGACCGGGCGCGCCTGCGCGGACGGCCAAGCTGTACTGGACGCTTGAATTGGCGGTGTATGGAACGCCGACGTTCACGTAGAACGGGTCGTCGTTGGTCAAAGAGGTGGTCGATGTGGCGAGGCCAGCGATCTCAAATGCAGGTTGTACAACTTCACTCGTCGACGCACCGTCTGAGAATAGTGGCGCGGTGGCGGTGACTGTCGGCGTCCCGATGGCGTCTTCAATGCCGTGGATGTAGTAGCTGATCGTAGTGTACCCAGCTGCCAAGTGTACTGTGATCGACTCTGTCCCTGCCGTCGAAGCATCAGGCGAAACCAGCAGCACCGACGGATCGGAACTCGTGATAACCACGTCGACGCCGCCGTGGTTCGAGGCGCCCAAATAGCCGGTCTGGCTGCGTTGGAGACCGCTCGCGGTGGTGGCAGAAATGCCGGTGGGCATCGATATCCCCGGCACAGGGCTCACCGTGATCGACACATTGTCAGAGGTTATGTCCGTAGCCGATGCAGTGACTGTTGTGTTGCACGACGTCGTGGCGGAGCCTCCATACGTAACCGCGGAGGTGACATCGACGAAGCCGGCGGAAATCGTCACCGGCGACGTCGCCGATACGCACGTTGGATCGGCGGGTGTGAGCGTAACCGTAATTCCACCCGCCGGAGCGGCGATCGGTGACCCGCCGCTCTCCAATTGGATCGTGATCGTGCCGCCAAAGCTCTCATTGATGCCGAGCGACGACTCCACGATGTTCAGATTGGCCGTCGTCGACACTATCGACTGTGCGGATCCGTGTGTGGCGCTCGTCGCGGTCACCGTTGAGGTACCGGGAGAAACACCCAACACCGTGGCGTTGATCGTGTAGCTACCTTCGGGAATCGTGACCGTCGATGCCTGCAGCGCAACGCTGGCAGGATTGCTGCTGATCAGCGTAACGGTTTCACCGCCAGCCGGAGCCGGTGTCGATATCGTGAGCGGTAGTGATGCTGTACCGCCGAAGGGTACGTTGACCGTCGTCGGTAGGCTGAGAACCTGCAGCGACGATTCGACAACCAAGGTTCCCTCGATATAGCCGGTGGCGTTGGCACGAACCGTGGCAAACCCACCAGCCACGCCTTCGAGGACAACCTGACCAGTGGTGTTCCCTTCTGCAATTGTCACAATCTCGGGTGGCTGAACACCGACAACGCTGGGGTTGTCACTGGTCACAGTTACTGTCGCGCCGCCAACTCCCGCTGGTGCTGTGAGTGTAACCTCGAGATCTGCCGTGCTGCCCACCGACACGCGATCTGTACCCAAGAGAGCGAGCAAGATCGTCGGAGTCGGGAACGTTGCTGTTGCAGAGAAAACTGCGGGCGCCAGGGTCCCCACGGACGCGCTAGCCGTTTGGGACGTCGAGTTCAAACCGAGCGTCCATGTGGTCTGTGCTCGCCCAGAACCGTCGGTAGTACCGGTCGTCGGCGTGACCGAACCATTCAATGCCTGCCAGTCCACCGTTTCACCGGACACCGGGTTGCCGTACTGATCCTGAACCTCGACCACCAACGGGAGTGGGAGGTCTGTGCCTGCATCGGCGGTTTGCGCCTGGCCCGAAACGATCACAACCGTGTCCGCCACATCGGCCGTGCCGCTGGCGGTGAACGTGACCGGCGTCACACCGGCGACGGTGGCTGTGAGCGTGTTCGTGCCCACGGTCTGACCGAGTGTCCAGCCGCCGACCTGGGCGATGCCTTCACTGTCCGTCATCACGACCGGCTGAACGACCGAACCGCCACCGGACACAACCTCGAACGTGACCTCCTCGTCTGGGGCTGGGTTGCCTCCTCCGTCGGTGACATACACGCTGGGGCTGACAGGCAGTGTTGCACCCACCGTGGCCGTCTGGTTGTTGCCGTCTGCGATTTCGATGTTCTGAGCGCCCACCGACAACGTGGCCGTGAACGTAGCCGGGTCGAGGCCTGTGACAGTGGCGGTGGCGGTCTGACTGGCCGAGTCCGGATCTAGCGTCCAACTCGTCTGGGCAAGTCCGTCCGCATCAGTTTGGCTGGATGCGGGATCTACCGAACCGAACGCGGTCGCCCAGCTCACCTGAATGCCCTCGATGGGGTTTTCATACTGGTCCGCCACGGCTACCACAAGCGGTTGAGCTAGTGGTGCCCCGCCGGCGCCAGATTGGCCGTCTCCAGAGATTGTTATGACGGCCGACGCGGCACCAGTCGTGCCTGTGGCGGTGAACGTCACCGGACTCAGGCCTGGTGACGCCGCCGCTAGCTCGTTCACTCCCGCGGAAGTGCCCAGCGTCCAACTGCCGACGGTCGCGACACCTGTAGCATCTGTCGTGTCGACTGCACCAGTCACACTGCCACCGCCGGAGGTTACGCTGAAGGTAACGATCACATCCGGTACCGGATCGTCGTTGTCGTCGGTCACGAGCACAGAGGGCGGTGTACTCACGGCGGTTCCAACTGCAGCAGTCTGCCCGCTACCGGCGTTTGCCACCATGGTGGCGGCGGCGCCAGGTACTACAGTGGCAGTGAAGGTGATCGGCGAGCCGGATAGCCCAGCCGCCGTTGCCGAGACCTGGATTTCACCAATTGTCTCACCGGCTGTCAGCTGTGTGCTTGCGTATCCCTCGGCGTCCGTAGAGACAGACGATTGATCCACCGACGTATTCGTCGGACCGGCTGTTACGGCGAATTCGACCGGGAATCCTCTCGAAAATGGATTCCCAGCCGCATCGATGACCTGCACCACGAGCGGCTGCACCGCAGTTTCGCCGACCAGCATGTTCTGGTTTTCGCCGGATACCGCCCGAAGTGTCTGAGGACGGGCAAAAAACCTGAGAACGCCTGATGTTCTGAGGTCCTCCTCGGCAGTCTGCACTTCTGCGAAAATCGCCACCGTATCGGTTAGGGCGGCCGGTGCGTGCACCCACGCGCTACCATAACCGGCCGCAATCGGTGTTGCTACCTTGCTGCTATCGCTGGAGTAGAACGACACCAGCGCGCTGTCAGCAACTGTATCGCCCTCATATACGGTGCTCAGGATGAGTAGGCTATCTCCTCCGGTGATCGTAGTATCCGAAAGGCTCAAGACAATGTCCGTCGCGTTGGCGCCAGGGCCAACGAATGCCGGTATCAACTCGGATGTCGTGGTGGGTTCGCTGCCAGCTTCTACGGTAATCACGTCTGTGACCTGCAGCCACACGATCCCGTCACCAATCACCGCAAGACTCAGGTAGAACTGCTCCGTCCTACTCTCCATTGGAATCCGTATTTCGACTGAGACCGAATTTCCATCGGGAGAGATAGTTACCGAATCCGCGAGCACCGTTACTGTATGGGCAATGGACGAGTCACTCACCCTGCGGAGTTCGATTACCAACGAGTCTATCGGAATCGAGGCATTCTGAGCCGCCTCCAATAGCTGCTGAACATCGAAGCTGGCACTCACCTCCATCCCCGGTTCGAACGGAGAATCGTTACAAGTGAGGCTGGCTAATACAGCTACTAGGAGAACGGTTGGTCGGAGAAACTTGCGGCGACCACGAGAAACGGCATTTGAACTCACGTGAATACCTCGCCTGAGAATCTGATTCTTACTTACAACGGCATTAACGTACCGGATTACGATCAATGGTGCCGGAATGCAGTGGTGATGCAGATCGCCTCGAGATCAGGCTCACGCTTCGATGTTAGGGTCATTCTGCAGCATCAAGTATCCGGTGCTTCTGACCATCTGTAATCATATCACGTGATACCACTTGTTGCACTATTCGAGCCACAAACGAGTAACCCCGCACGTCCGCCGCAAGCCACCGCTGCCACTCGAACTCATCGAGGGCAGCGTGAAGCTTATCGTCACCGAGTTTTGAGGTTTTTGACAGCACAACTGTCGAAACCGGGCTTTCGAGCACCGAAGCGGCTGCCAGCACGGTTTGAGCGTTCTTTGTGAGACGCCTGAAACCAACGCGAATAGCACCCACAATGGCGTCGGGCAAGTCTCCTGGTAGTGTCTGCGATAACGTACGTAGCGGTCGGGGCCAAGCACCCGCCGTCGCATCGAGATCCATGCCCAATGCCACGGCGTGAAGGAGTTCCACTGCAAGCAAAGGCAGGCCAGCTGAGTCTGATGCAACCCTGCGGGCTAGGCGATCGACTTCATCGGCCGTGTAGTCTGGCAGAGCCCAAGCTGCGAGATCGGTCAGAGCCGAATCGTCCAGTGGGCCAAGGCAGGTCGTAGTGCCTGTCAGGTCGCGCCCTATTCGTGACCTTAGTTCGTCCAGCTCATCGCGTTGAGGCAACTGCGCAAATGAGAAGCAGATATTTATGGGCGAGTCCTCGAGATCTCGGAGGGTCGCTGTCAATGCCAGGAGAGTTGCCGGGTCACACCACTGGGCATCGTCTACAAGGAGAGCAGCGGTCTGTTCCAATGTTATCGCACGGAGGATATCGATGATTGCCGATTCGAGCGGTGGAGTCTTCTTCTTCGGCATGCCGAATCTGTCGGCCCATTCGGGTATCTCGGCGGCAAACGCGGCCAGGGAGTTTGGTGACGCCGCCGCCAAGCCGGATGCATCCTGCAACCCACTGCGTGCCAGACCCAGAAGACCAGTCTCTGGTAGATCCACGTCTCCGGCAACTGCCCGAAACGACGCTACTGTGGCACCAGTAAGCCTCGCACGCGCTTGCAGCTCTTCTGCAAGCCTCGTCTTGCCCGTACCCGAGTCTCCCTCTATCAGGCACACGGTTGCTGTACTCTCGTATTGAGATTTTTCGAAACAATCCACGAGGCTGGCAAGTGCTGTTGAACGGCCGACCAATGGGGCGCGGCGGGAAGCAGCGCCTTTGGACGTCTTGACGCTGCCCGGCAGCCGCCAGGACCGCTCCAATCTGACTTGGTGGGCAAGCTGCTTAGTCTCCGGTTCTGGTTCAGACCCTAAATCGGACAGCCGCTTCAAGTGAAAGTCGTACTGCACGAGCGCCTGCGAGCGATCGCCTGACAAAACTAGGCTCTTCATTGCGGCTCTAACCGCTATCCCCGATGTGGAGTCGAGAGCTTGCGCCCGCATTGCCAGTTCCACTGCTTCACTTGCACTTCCGGCGGCGAGCAAATCTTCACATCGCTTCGAAAGTGCCAGAGCGCACCTGCCACGCCAGAATGCTCTTTCAGCCGCTAGCCAGTCTTCGAACCCCCATTCGCCCTTGATTGACAGGCCCTCTAGGAACTCGCCTGCAACCACGTCTGCGGCCTTCTCCCAGTTCTTCGCTTGCTCGGCCTCCTCTAACTCCTCCAAGTCCAGCCGCACCATCTCTGGCGCGATTCGGAGTTGGTCACCGTCGCCCTCCAAGACACGATCGCCGAGTTGTTTTCGCAATACACGCACGGCCTCACGCAATGAATGGCGCGCCTTGTCCTCTGGCTTGTCGCCCCAGAGCAATCCCGTAAGGTGCTCGCGTCCTCGAGTCAATCGCGGTGATCGCGCGAGGTAGACGAGTAGAGCGCGGTTCTTGTTTCCCTTGATGTCGATCTCGTCACCAATAGTGGAGCGGATCTCGAGCGGGCCGAGCACACGACACTTGATCATTGGCAACCCGTGCGTCGCGAGACAGCGGCTGCGCTGTCGCGGATCGGCCGAAGTGTTTCGTCTGATCTCGCCCAAAGCTCTACCACTCGTGGTAGCTGTCTACACGCCAACTGCCTGTTGGCACCGCGCGCCGCGGCCATGCCACGCAGCAGCATTGCATACGTGCTCAACGCCCAGTCAATCTCCGCCGCTTGAGCTGGACCCTCGAAGCGTCGGATCATCTCAGAGTGCTCGTACCAGAGGCGCATCGAGTCGGCTGCCGCGGGCTGGTCGAGGCTGTCCAGCCAATCGGCGCGTTTCATATGCAGGACCGCGCGCGCAAAGGGGTCTCCGCCGCGGGCGGCGGAATCGAGAACAAGCAGCCCTCGCGTCTCGGAGAGCGCATCGCGAAAGCGACCCGAAGAAGCGAGTTCCAGTCCGTTCAACAGGCTGCCGAGTCTCTCGGCAGCGGTGTCCTCTGAGCTGGCGTGGAGCATTGCCCGGAACCTGCCGGCCCGCTCGCTTTCGCCCTGGTTCAGTGCGTCCAGGCCAAGTGCCCATGTTGCTCGGAAGCCGATGGTTGAGTCACCCACCAGGTCCTCGAGTAGTCCGGCCGACCTGCCTGGAGGCCTTGCCTCGTCCAGCGGCATTCCGAGTGTGGTCGTCACGACCCGCCACTCTACGGCTTCGAGCTGCGCGGATGGCGTGCTTCTCAGCGCCGCCGCCGAGTCGAAGTGTTGGAGGGCCTCGACCATTCGTCCCAGGGCCACGAGTCCAAGTGCACGCGACTCGTGTAGATCAGCGCGATCCGCCGTGCTGAGATCCCGGCCCTCTGTAAGAACGGCGAGCGCTATTTCGGCCTGGGTTTCCGGGAGCCCAAGCATCGAAGCGAGCCGGCTAGCGTGAGGCATTGCGTGGGAAATCTCAGGTCGCGCGAGCATGTGTTCGCGCGTCGCAATCTTGTTGACGGCGGGGAAGAACCTCTCCGCGATCGCCCAGCGCAGCAGGTCCGGGTTCTGTTCGTCGAACTCACCTTCTGGAACTTGTTGGTTTGGGTAGCGCGCTGAATACGACTCTACCGCCAATGTCGCCGCGGACTGGTTGCCCAAGCGTATATGGCTGCGTGCCAGCGACCCGAGTTCCGGTCCGAAACTCGAGTCCTTACCGACAGCGTCCTCCAACTGCGATACTGTGAACTCAACTGGTATTCCAGCGAAAGCTCCACGGTTGTAGAGCTCTTCCGAGTACATGGCTGCCACGTATGCATCGCGGGGGTCGTTCTGGACCAATTCGCGGTATATCTCAAACCTTCGTTCCAGCGTCTGAGCGAGCTGAGCATCGATCAGCTGCCTCTCCCGTTCGGAGAGGCTTGCACCATGGGTTTCCAGTAGCTCCGCGAGATCTACATCTGGTGAGGGATCGCCGGTCAACTGCCATCGCCAGGCGTTTGCCAGCCACCAGGCCGCCAGTCCAAAATCGGGATCCTCGGCCAATGCCTCCCGCAACTGCTGTACTGCCTGCCTGAAATCATTCCGCTTGAACGCGCGGCGGCCGGCCACGAATGCGACTATGGCGGCGTTGCTACGACCTGTTATGTCGGATCCTTCGTAAGTCTGGTTCGGATCGACCACCTGCGCAATCCGGAAACTGATCTGATGTGCGGTCTCGGCCAGGTCGAGTGGCTGCGATAGTGCCTTCACCGAGCCAGCATCCGTCCACTCGCCGGTGGAGTCTATTACGGATATCGCTATGGCAATTGAATCTCCGTCT
>CAYTDU010000081.1:0-12562 GCA_964436395.1 uncultured Gemmatimonadaceae bacterium
TGTGTGTGAATTGTCACCGATCGTACGGTGCACCAACCGACTGCTGGACATGTCACAAGTGATGATGGAGATCGGATGAAGCGAAGAGACTTTGTAAAGTTCCTAGGTGTGACCCCCGGTGCGCTGGCTGGTGCGGGCAGCATGGCGGACGCGCAGGAACGCCTCTTCGAGAATCTCCTGCGCCCGGAGCAGCAGGATCCGGCAGATATGTGGGTGGTGCACCAAACCACGTGCACTGAGTGCCCCGCCGGCTGTGGAATGTTGGTGAAGGGGCGCGAAGGGCGTCCTGTGAAGCTCGAGGGCGATCCTGACCACCCCATCAGCCGCGGCGGCCTGTGCATGCGCGGTCAGGCATCACTCGGCCGGCTCTACCATCCCGAGAGGCTCAGAGAACCGCAGCTACGAGGAGCGAATGGAAACTGGGAGCCGATTTCCTGGGATGCGGCACTCGGTAGAATACGGGACGCGCTGGTGGAGTCTCCGAGTGGCCAACGCAACGTTTATCTGTCAGGCAGAACCACTGGCTCTCTTGCACGCCTGGTCGATGAATTCTCAGCAACTCTGAGTGTCGAACGACTCCCTGATCTGGAGTTGTTCAACTATGGAGCGCTGCGCGAAGCGTACGATGTACTGTATGGTCGTAGAGAGGTGCCTGCGTACCACGTAGAGGACGCCGATCTGCTTGTTACCGTTGGGGCCGACTTGTTCGAGAACTTCATCAACCCGGTTGGATTCGCTCGCCAGGTTGCCGAAGGTGTCGAGCACCACCTGGAGTGGTATCACGTCGAACCTCAGCTCACGATGACCGGAACCAATGCAGGCCATCGTATTCATGTGCGCCCGGGTTCTGAACAGTGGCTGCTAGCTTTTTTGCTGAAATCGACCAGGGCTCGCTCACCTTTGCCGGCAGGCGTGTTGGATGCTGTGCCCAACGTGCCTATTGAACAGGCATATGAAAGGACAGGCATCCTACCCGAGCAGATGCAAGACCTGGTGGCAGCGTGGGATGAGGCAGAACATCCATTGGTAATCGCGGGTGGAGTTTCGACGGCCCATGCTGGTGGATTGTCGACTGCATTGTTGGCGGGGCTCCTGCAAGAGTCCGCCGACGCGATCGGTAACCTGGTCTCTTTCAGCGAGGCCGAGAATTTTGAAACTGTCGGTACACCTGGAGAGTTGGTAGCCAGAGTTGTGGACCTAGCCGGCGCCGACGTGGGTGTGTCCTTTTTGTCGAGGCTCCATACTCTGTCTCCGGTGCCCGGTCTGGAAGAGGTGGTCGCATCTAGTGCACTCGCTGTTGGCTTGACGGACTTCCTGTATCCGCCGTTCGAATTCTGCGATCTTGTATTGCCGGTATCGCACAGTCTCGAAACCTGGGGTGACGTGCAGTTGCGCCGCGGATTCACCAGTGCAATCAAACCTGCCTTCCAAGCACTGTTCGATTCGCGCGCAGAGGGGGACATTCTGCTCGAACTGATGGGCTCAACAGGCGCGTGGAGAGAGTATGTTGCAAGTCAGTGGCGGGCCGCGGCAGCCGATATAGAGGATCTACCGTTCTTAGAGAGTCCGACTCGACCTGTCAGCACGCGACTGAGGGCAACACCGACCGCGGAGCGTATTGCTGAATCCTGGACTTTGGAAGATCTCGAGGAGCCCGTACTACTCTTGTCTCCTTCTGTGCGCTTCTTCGACGGTCGCAGCCAGGTAATCTCGTTGCTCAACGAAATCCCGGATCCGCTCTCCGCGGTGAGCTACGGCGGTGCAGTGAGCATTTCAGAGGACGATGCCCGAATGCAGCGCGTCGACGAGGGTGACGCGGTGGAGATCACCGGCATCGACAGCGCAGGCATCTTCCCTGTGCGCATCCATCCGGCTTGTGACTTGGCCGCACTGTCAATTGCAATGGAGCATGCGGCGAACATGACCTTGCCGATCGATGGAAACACTGGTGAGGCGATTCGCTGTATTGGCGGCATCCAACTGAATCGCGTGCGTGAGGATGCGGTCATGACCGTCCTTTCAGGTTCGATGGTCGCGTCAGGCCGTGGGATCTTACCGAACGACGTGCATCATCCTCCAGGGGTCGAGGCACACGAGCCAGGGCACGAGCCGGAGCGGCTCTACCCAACGCCGGAACATGAAACTTATCGCTGGGCAATGGCGATCGATCTAGACAAGTGCACTGGGTGCTCGGCGTGTGTAGCCGCCTGCTATGTGGAGAACAACATCACTATCGCCGGGCCGGAGGAACATCGCAAAGGCCGTGAGATGTCGTGGATTCGTATCGAGCCATATCTCGAAGGTGATCGCCCCATCGAGTTCTTACCGGTGATGTGCCAGCAGTGCGGAAACGCGCCATGTGAGACGGTTTGTCCGGTATACGCGACTTACCACAATCCCGAAGGGCTGAACGCTCAGGTCTACAACCGGTGTGTGGGAACGAGGTACTGCGCAAACAACTGTCCTTACAAGGCACGGCGGTTCAACTGGTTCGCCGGCGAGCGTCCGGAACCGCTCGATCTGCTCGTGAACCCGGATGTATCTGTGCGTCCCAAGGGCGTCATGGAGAAGTGCACGTTCTGCGTGCAGCGAATTCGCGAAGCCAAAGACCACGCGAAGGACGAAGGCCGACTCGTGCGTGACGGTGAGTTCACCACCGCTTGCGCACAATCGTGTCCCTCTGGCGCCATAGTGTTCGGCAACTTGCTCGACGAGGGTTCCGAGGTATATAGGTGGGCGCACTCAGGACACGCCTACCGAATTCTAGAGGGGTTGGGAACGGAACCCGCGGTGTACTACATCCGCAAGGGCAATGGTGGGGAAGTTGCGCATGGCTAGTCCGAGAGCCTGTTTCGAGAAGCTCGAGGTCGATGTCCTCGCCGCGATGGGAAAACCGAGCCTCGGGTTCCTCGTGGCACTGGCAATATCGGCAACCTGCTTTGTCGTGGGCTTGGGGCTCTGGGGCTACCAGATGCTGTTTGGAATGGGCGTGGCCGGAATTCGTCATCCCGTTGGGTGGGGAGTTTACATCACCGACTTCGTTTTCTGGGTCGGAATTGCGCATTCCGGCACCCTGATCTCGGCCGTGCTCTTCCTTTTCCGGGCCAAATTCAGGAGCAGGTTCAATCGTTCCGCGGAAGCGATGACGATCTTCGCGGTCATGACGGCTGGACTGTTCCCGCTGATTCACCTGGGCCGGTCCTGGTTCGCCTATTGGTTATTCCCGTATCCCAATCAGCGCGAACTCTGGGTGAATTTCCGTTCGCCACTCGTGTGGGACGTATTCGCGGTGAGCACGTACCTCACGGTGAGTGCAGTGTTTTTCTTCGTGGGTCTCGTGCCGGACCTCGCCGTTGTGCGCGCCCGTGCGGTAGGCATACGGAAGAAACTCTATGCGGCATTCTCGCTCGGCTGGGTTGGAAGCGCGAAACAGTGGGTCCACTACAACCAGCTCTACATCTTTCTGGCCGCACTCGCGACACCGCTGGTTATCTCGGTGCACTCGGTTGTCTCTTGGGACTTTGCCATGAGCATCGTGCCTGGCTGGCACACGACGATTTTCGCACCGTATTTCGTTGCCGGTGCAATTTTCTCCGGCTGCGCAATGGTGCTGACGCTGATGATACCGATGCGCAAGATCCTGAAGCTGGAGGATCACATCAGCATCTCACACTTCGAGAGCATCGCGAAAATCCTCCTGTTTACGTCGCTGATCGTTTCGTACGCGTACGTGATTGAGTTCGCTCTGGCTTTCTACAGCGGTCATACATTTGAGATCGCACACTTCACGTATCGTCTTTTAGGAGACTATTGGTATCTCTACGCATTGATGGTCTTTTGTAACGTGCTGCTGCCGCTGACTCTTTTCGCAAGGAGTCTGCGCAGAAGCCTCACGTTCCTGTTCGTCATGTCGATCTTCGTGAACATAGGCATGTGGCTGGAGCGCTTCGTGATAATTGTGACGTCTCTGGCGAAAGAGTATGACCCTTACTCGTGGGGCACATACGTGCCGAGTATGGTCGAAGTTGGAATCACGGTTGGGAGCTTCGGGCTGTTCTTCACTCTGTTCCTCATCTTCACCAAGATGCTTCCGGTGTTGGCTATCACCGAGGTCAAGGAGACGGCCCTATGAACGACACCGAACGCAGAGTAGACCGCAGGTGGGAGTTCGAGGACGAACACGAGTTCCTCGAGAAGCTGAAGGCGTTGGTAGATCAGGGTACGCCAACAGACCTCCTCGATGTCATTACGCCGGTCCCCGTACCCGCGACTGAAGAGATCCTCAAGATGAAACGGAGCCCGCTGCGTTTCTTCACACTGGCGGGTGCACTCTCCGGTCTGAGTCTTGGCTTCGCCTTCACGATCTTCACGGTGTTCGATTGGCCGCTCATCACTGGGGGCAAACCTCTGATCTCACTGCCGCCCTTCATCGTGATCGCATTCGCGCTGACGATTCTTTTGGGTTCCCTCGCGTCATTTGCGGGGTTCCTGATTCTGGGTAGGATGCCGTCCATCAAGAAGATTCAGGAACCGATCGAGCATGACAACATGTTCATCATCCTGCTCGAGGGCGAGGCTGCGCAATGACGCGCTCGACAAATATCCCGGCGATCGCGGGCGGCGTTCTGTTCGTGCTCTTGGCGTTCTTCACATCCGACGCATCTGTGCTTCCCGCACTGCTGATGGTTGCCGCAGTTTTGCAGGGACTTTATGCGTTGGCCGCAGCGGCGCACCTCGCGGAGGGCAAGTGGATCCTGCCAGCGCGTAACACGATCCTGAGCCTTCACCCCCTGCTCCTATGGCTCCCGATCGCATTCCTGGCGTACTCATCGAACATTTCGATCTATGGTTGGACCGAGCACCAGACATTCTGGTTGAGCACGCCGTTCTTCATCGCCCGCAACGTGGTCATGTTGCTGATAACTTGGGCTCTGGCCTTCAGCTTTTCCCGCGCTGCATTAGCCGGCTCCGAGAAGGCGGGGGTGTTAGCCGTACTCTACGCATTTGCCTTCGTGTTCAATCAGTCGTTCATCGCCTTCGACTGGGTAATGACCTTCGACTACCCGTGGATCAGCACGCTCTTTGGTGGCTACTTCTTCATCGAGGCCATGTTCCTGGGATTGGCGGCGCTCTCGTTCATGGCTCAGAAGCTGATTACTCTAGGGAAGGCCGAGCGTGGCAAGACCTTCATGGATGTGTCGACTTTCATTTTCGGTTGGTCACTGCTATGGGCGGGCCAGCTCTTCGCGCAATTCCTGGTCATCTGGTACGGCAACATACCTGAGGAGCAGCTCTTCCTCGTGCGTCGGATTGTGGATGCTCCACTTCGTCAATTGGCGATTTGCGTTCCGCTGTTCCTGTTTGTGATTCCCTTCAGCACGCTTCTCTCGAGAGCAGCCAAGGCCAGCAACGCGGTGATGACCGTCATAGCATCACTCGTGTTTATCGGAGTCTTCATCGAACGGCTGCTATTCATCATTCCGGTGGCCGAAATGAATCCATTCGTGGTGGTGCTGGCACTCGTCGCGCTTGGCGGGCCAGTGGCTAATGCGCTGTGGCGGGGAGTGACCGAAGATGGCGCTTCGGAAGCTGCCTGATTCCAAGAACGACGATCGCAAGCCAGCCGACAGATCCAAAGTAAGTTCGCCGCTCACTAATGCGCGTTACGGGAGGCCTGCGGTGCTACGCCACAGGTGCTTGGTGCCGGTTTACATATTGCTAGCGGCGCTGTCGGCAAGAACGGGTAGGTCTCGCGCAGCCCAGTCTTGGAATGATCCGTCGTAAAGCCGCACCTCATGGCCGAGCGTTCGGGCTGCAAAGAGCGTCGCTGTCGCGTACTGTCCAATGTGGCAGTAGGCGATGACCGTATCTCCGGGTTCGGCTCCTGCGGCTCTAAAAACCCGCTCTAATTCTTCTGCGCTTGTGAACATCAGCGAGTCGTCCACCATCTCCATCCAGTGTGCGCTGCCGGCGCCAGGAATGTGACCGGTTTTCCCCCGGCCCTCGCGTGCTCCACTGAAGTATTCGTGGCTTCGGGCATCAATCAGGGCATAACCGGGCCGATCGGAGTACTCAGCGACGAACTCAACATCCACAATCAATGCGGATCGCGGGTTGATCGTTAGGCGTCTTTGTGTGGTTGCCGGCACAACGTCCGTGACAGAGTATTCCGCTCTCTTCCAAGCTTCGATGCCTCCGTCCAGCAGTACCGTTCGATCGCCGAGGCCAGCCCAGTCGAGCGTGAGCACAATTCTGGTTGCTGGGGTCACCCACTCGCTGCCCCAGTAGACCAAAATTCTCGAGTCGTCGGAGATGCCAATGTTCTCCAACGACTGTTCCAAGTCTTCCGGTTCGGGCATCTCCAGGACCAGGCCGTCCGCATCGTCGGAACGTGGTCGCGACAGCTGTTCGCGCGTGATGTGGTGGGCTCCAGGGATGTGCTCGGCCGCGTAGTCCGCACTGTCTCCTACATGGAGGATGACCAAATCGGGATCGTCGAGGTGCTCCGCGAGCCACTCTACACTGACGAGAATCTCCGTCCGTGGGTCTGCGGACCGGCTTTCCTCTGGCGTACAACCGGAGCAAATGAGAAAGCACACTGCAGCGGATGGTGCGATTCTCAGGACATGGGAAAGGTGCATGATCAAAGAACCTCGTGGAGCATGGTTGTCGGTCGTTCTGCGATTCGCTAGGAAATGACGTAGGACCCCGTACCCACCGCGATTAAATCATCCGAATCGTTGCGAAGTTCGACGCGAGCAACCGCCACCTTGTTTCCGGTGCGCAGAGTGTGTGCCGTGCAGATGAACCAATCCCCCATGCCGGGACGAAGATAGTCAACGCGCAGGTCAATGGTTCCGAGTTTCTCAATGTGCGCCATCTTCTGCTCGAGAGTCTTACCGGCCAGTTTTTTCTGAAGACCCATGAATGCGGAAAGGCTGCCTGTCACATCGATCGCGGTTGAGATCACGCCGCCATGTAGATTGCCGCGCAGGAAATTACCGATCAGATCGTTCCGCATGTCGAACCGGATGGCCACGTGATCGTAGTGCAGCGATTCCACTCGTAGGCCAATTACGGTGTTGAATGGTACCTTCTCACAGTAAATCTGACTGATGGCCTCAAACAGCTCCTGATCGGTCTTGTGTATCGTTATCGGCAAACCTGCCCCCGCCCAGATGGTGGTTGTTTCGTTTCGCAGAGGTCGTTCAATGCCGCAACTCACCAACTTATGTATTTGTACATCAACCGAACCATCTTGTAGGCATCCACCATCGTGTCGGCGGTGTATTCGACTGTCCAGCCGTCTATGCGTCGCATTCCTGGAATCGCCTGGAGAATATCCGCTCGCGTCGTGGAGGCGAAGCGCATCCTAACGGTCATTGGCACCTGTACCGGAATCGGAGTTGCAGAACTGAGATCCGCCAAAGCCTCGAGCGTAGTGGTACGAAGCCGCGCACGTGCTACCTCAGGGTGTACCAGTCGCGCGACCGATGAACCGATTGCGTATTTCGTGACGACCGTGTGTACGTCGAAAAGCTGAGAGATCTGCTCGGCAAACGTCGAGTCTCCCTGCGCCAAGATGACCGGCACGCCGAGTGCTCCGGCATAGTACGCGTTGAGTCCAGCCTCGCCGACTTCGACTCCGTTCAACCACAGGCCCTTCACTGAACCGGAACCCGTGTGCGCGATGAATCCCCCCTCGGTTCCGGCGCGCGCGTGGTGACCGAGCAGAATCACAGCGTCGAAGGACTCGTCCAGGCCCTCGACCATTCCCAGCGGTTTGATGTGGCCCTGAATGTACTGGACGCGTTCGTCGAGTTCGGTGTGCAGCACGTTTTGCATGTCGCCGTGTGAGTCGTTGACCAGGATCTCCGCGGGCCCGTGCTCGAAGATCGCGTCGACGACCGTGTTGACGTCTGCGGTCGTCAGCTGACGGCCTGTCGCGTAATCCTTACCGGACCCACTTACCATCTTCGGCGTCCCGATACCGCTTATGCCTTCCATGTCTACGGAAATGAAGACCCTTAGAGGTTGCTGCGCGTACGCACTTCCACCAGCTAACAATCCAACAGCAAAAATCAGTGCCGAAAGCACCGCCGTCCCACTCAAGCGCCTCTGCATACGAACCTCACTCTTCTCCATGTGTAAACCCATCCACAGCCACAATCCACCAATCAGCATTCTGCAATCGTTTTATCTACGCTACCCCTCTCCTCAGCTGGCGTACCTGCTCGACCAACTCGTCGAGCGTAACCTTGAGCTCCGCATAACGTGTGTAAGCGTCGCGGCTCGGCCGACTGTCAGCCTTAGTGACCATGCCGTGCAGGTAGTCGAGCTGGTCGAGCAGCATCGGCGGCGGGTAGCTGCCGGTCCGGCGGGTGACCAGCTGATTCCAGAGTTCCTCTACTCGTTCTGCGTCCGAGCTTCCTGCTCTCACCTGTTCGCGAAGCTGGTTCAGCTCGAAGGCTGCCTGAGCGCCTTCGGCGACGGCATCGCGAATCTGAAGTGAGAGGGCCTCCTGTGCCTGGAGGTCCGCAGGGGAGATTCCATCTGCGTAGACTCGTGGGTCAATGCGTACTTCCAGGTCTCGCGTCTGGGTTACACCGCCAGCAGTCAGCCGGACCTGATAGTGACCCGGAGCGACCATTGGCCCATTGGCGCCTGGGCGCCCGTACAGGCCGGTGGTGAAGGCCGGAGCGGCAGCACCGGGGTGTCGCAGATCCCAGGTGAATCGATGGTGGCCTGCTCCGGTCTCGAGCGCGGGATCGCCAGTTCGTGCAACGTATGGTGCACGCATCTCCTGGCGTTCTTCATATGAGTAGCCGTCGGACGAACTAGAGAAGCCGCGAATTACGTTACCAGAAGCGTCGAGGAATTCCAGTGTCACTTCTCCGCGCGCGTCCGAAGCCAAGTAATAATCGATCATCGCCCCGGGGTCGGGGTACTCGGGATCGTGCGAGCGCACTCCACCTCTCAGCATGGTCCCGCGATAGCGCATCCGATACGCTTCTCGCGGAGTGAAGAGATGAACATCTGAGTTTCTTACCTCATCACTCAACTCCTGGAGCGGCTTCACGTTGTCCAGAATCCAGAAACCTCTTCCCATCGTGGACATCGCTAGGTCGTCGCGGATCCACTCGATGTCGGTGATTGGTGTGCGGGGCATGTCCAGCTGCAGAGACTGCCAGTTGGCACCATCGTCAAAGGATACGAACATGCCGTATTCGGTGCCGGCGTAAAGCAGTCCAGGTCGGCGTTTGTCCTCACGCACGACGCGCACAGGGAAGTCCGCGGGAATACCGTTGGTACCGTCCGTGAGAAGTGTCCAATTCGCACCGTAATCCGTGGTCTTGAAAACATAGGGGTGGAAGTCGTTCAACCGGAAGCGGTAACCCGTAACATATGCCGTTCCCCTGGCGTGCGGCGAAGGTTCGATGGCATTGATGCGTCCCTCGGGCGGCCACATGGGCGGGGTGACGTCCATCCAGTGTACTCCGTGGTCACGTGTAACGTGCACGGGGCCGTCATTGCTGCCTGCCCATATCACTCCCGCCTCCACCGGCGATTCCTCTATGACGTAGATGACGCTGAAGTGTTCCTCACCGGTGATGTCATTGGTGATGGGTTCTCCCGAGCGGATTTGACGGTTCGGCGAGTTGGCAGTCAGATCCGGTGAAATCTCATCCCAGGTGATTCCGCCGTCATAGCTCCGGTGCACGTACTGGGATCCGTGATAGACGATGTCGGGATTGTGTGGTGAAACCTCGACCGGAGTGGTACGCTGGAAACGATATTTGAGCCTCGCCGGGTTCACGCCGTAGAGGTGCTGGGCTCCAACGTAGCGGCCGATTGCTTGGCCGGTAGTGAAGCTGAAGCGATCGAATGTTCCCTTGCACGGTGCGTACACGATGTCGGAGCCAGGCTTGGGCACTGCAGGGCCAGTCTCGCACCCACCTATCGCTTTCCAATACGCGGTCGGCCCCGACGGTGCAGGCTGTGCTGGAGGCAGGCTAGGCACTGCGATCGTGGTGTTGTCTTGCTGACCGGCATAGAGCCAATACGGGAACCGGTCGTCGACGTCCACCTGGTAGAGCTCGGCGGTCGGTTGGTTGTGCTGCGTCGACCAGGTCCTGCCGCCGTCCAGAGTGACGTTCGCCCCACCATCGTTCGATTGAACCATGATGTCCGGGTTCTCGGGGTTGATCCACATGTCGTGGTTGTCCCCGTGAGGAGTGGGTTCAATCGTCCAAGTGAGGCCACCATCAACAGACTTGAAGAACCGCTCGTTGTTGACCCACACGATGTCGGCATTCGTCGGGTCGGCGTCTACGTTAGTATAGTAGAACGGCCGCTCCATCAGCTCCAAGGTGCCATATGGATTGCCTTTCGGGAACCGGCCGCCGCTCATGAAACGCCATGTTTCGCCGCTGTCGTCGGAGCGGTACAGACCTTCCTCAGGTTCCGGAGCTTCCACGAGAGCGTAAACCCGGTTCGGGGCCGCCGCAGACACCGCCAGGTCTATTTTCCCCACTAGGCCTTGTGGCAGACCTTCGGTCACCTGGCGCCAGTTCTCTCCTCCATCGGAACTCTTCCAAATTCCATCACCACAACCGGGCCCGCAGCCACTGATGATCGTCCACGGCTTTCTGTCGCCCCGGTACATCGCTGCGTAGATGATGTCTGGATTCGTGGGGTGAATTTCGAGGTCGATACCCCCAACAGAGTCGTTCAGGAATAGAACGTGATCCCAAGACCTGCCGCCATCGCTCGACCGGTAAATGCCTCGGTCGTCATTAGGACCGAATGGAGAACCCAGTGCCGCCACGAACAACCGGTTCTCGTCGTCCGGGTGCACCTCAACAGCGCCAATCTGGCCGGTATTCTCGAGGCCAATGAACTCCCAGGTATCACCTGCGTCGGTGGTCTTGTAGATCCCCCGCCCGCCGATGATGTTGCTGCGGATGCCATCCGTGCCGGTGCCAGCATAGACCACGTCGGGATTGGATGGGGCAACGCGAACGGCGCCAATCGTGGACGACGTACGAATGAACCCGTCTGTGACCGGATACCAGTTCTGCCCATAATTGTCAGTCTTCCACACGCCACCTCCGCCTCGAACACCCATGTAGAAGGTGTAGGGGCGGGCGGGATGCCCGGCCACTGCAGTCACCGCGCCGCCGCGCGACGGTCCGACCTGTCGGTAGTGCATGTCTTGGAAGAAGGAAGGATCTTCTTGCGCACTTATTGTTCTCGGAAAACTCACCGCAGCACATGCTACGGCAATAAGAAAGGCCACTCCTATTCGGTGGTCACGCTTTGAATTGACTATTGGAAAGACGGTGCTCATGATGCCCCCTGTCAAAGATCCGTTTCTGGTGAATCGGGAATCGGACTTTCTTGAGTCACTTCGAGTATGTCGTTAGGAGAAGACGGTGTCTAGGGGGGTGCTCAAACCTACCTCGTCCTCCCTATGCCGCCCTACCCTCTTCCTCCTCCTACGCTTCTTCATCCTTTTCCAGCCATGCCGTCTATGCCGCGGTTTGCTCCGGCGGTCGTTGCGTTCCCCGGTACAACACACCATACTGCTCGCCCCAGGCGTGGCTCACCGCCAAGCTATATTCAACGTCCCATCCGCTGGAGGAAACGCATGAAGATGTTCCTCGACTCCGAGTGGGTCGACAGAGAGAAGAAAATCCCGGTGAGGGATCCCTTTGATGATTCGATAATAGATCACGTACCGAGCGCTTCGCCGGAAGATGCGGAGTTGGCGCTCGCGAGCGCCGTGAAAGGTTTCGAAGTCACCCGGAAGATGCCGGTGTTCGAGCGAGCCACCGTCTTGCGCAAAACGGCCGACATCATCTCGAGCCGACTCGAAGAGTTCGCCACCGTTATCGCTCGGGAAGGCTCCAAGACCATCAGAGAGGCGCGCAAGGAGGCATCGCGCTGCGTCAACACACTCACCGTTTCTGGTGAAGAGGCAAAGCGGCTGTTTGGTGAGACGATCCCTTTCGATTCGTTCCCGGGTGGCGAGAACAAATTGGGATATTACTATCGGTTCCCAATTGGAGTCGTGCTTGCCATCACTCCTTTCAACGATCCGCTGAACTTGGTTGCCCACAAATTGGGGCCGGCTTTCGCGGCGGGTAATAGCGTCATTTTGAAGCCGGCAACCGTGACTCCACTCTCAGCGATTAAGCTCGCCGAAGCGCTGCTCGAAGGAGGGCTGCCACCGGCAGCACTCCAGCTCATAACCGGCAGCGGTGCGATGCTGGGCAAGACTCTCGTACCTGACGAACGAGTGCGCATGGTTTCCGCGACGGCTGGGATTGAAGCGGGCGAGGCGATCGCCGCCACTGCGGGCATTAAGAAGATCGGCATGGAGTTGGGATCGAATTCCCCCGTGATCGTATGGGAAGATGCTTCCGTCGATTGGGCAGTCGAGTCATGCGTGTCCGGAGCATTCTGGGCAGCTGGGCAGAATTGCATAGGTGTGCAGCGTCTGTACGTGCACGGCACCATCTATGAGGAGTTCAAGCAGAAGTTCGTAGACGTCACCAAG
>CAYTDU010000082.1:0-12511 GCA_964436395.1 uncultured Gemmatimonadaceae bacterium
AACTATGCGTTCGATCAAGGGGTGTAGTTCAACATATACGGGTTCCAGGCGCCGTTATACGATCCCTATCGAGAACTCGGAGGTTTTCAGGAGATCGTGGCGCGGAACGATTCACTTAGGCAGCTAGCTCAAGAATCCGCGTCTCCAGGCCTGAAAGTTGTGCTGCCGGACGGATACTCTGCCGAGAGTGAGTACCCGCTGTTCATCGCTCTTCACGGCGGGAGCGGGAACATGGAGGAATTCAGCAATGTATGGAAATCCGATTTGCTCGACTCGGAATTCATCGTTGCCTACGTGCAGTCGTCGTTGGTGGTGTCGATGACCGGCTACAGCTGGACTCAGGATCTCGAAGTCTCGCGGCGGGAGGTGACGGAAGCGTATCAGCGAGTCGTAAACGAGTACCCAATCGATCGGAACGAGGTTCTGGTGGGTGGGTTTTCAGCGGGTGGAATCGCATCACTGGAGCTGGTGCTGAGTGACGATTTCCCATTGTCAGGGTTTGTAGTACTATGTCCGGCCCGTCCCGATCGCTTCACCCTCCAGTCACTCGCAAATGTCAGAGATAGGGGAGTGAGAGGTAGCATACTTACAACAGAGATGGACCCGAATGTCGACGTGCAGAGACAGATGGTGGAGTTGCTCGAAGAAGCCGGCCTGCCGCACGAGTTCGTGGTAACCCCGGATGTGGGCCATTGGATCCCCGACAATCTGGGAGAACTGGTGGACCGAGCCATCGAGCATGTCAGGGGAGGTTGAAGAAACGGGGAACAACGTGGAAGTTCTTTACGGGGAGCGGGGAGCGGGGAGCAACGAAAATCCGAAAGGACCGGGATTAACCCATGAAGACCTCACGTAGGGAATTTCTTCAGACAGCTGCGTCCGCGGCAATTGGACTTGGTTTGGTACCGGTGCTGGGATGCGCGGGGCAAAAAAACAACAGAGCGGAGCACCCGTTACGAATCCTGGTTCTTGGGGGAACTGGATTCATAGGCCCTCACCTGGTGCAATACGCGCTCGACCGCGGTCATACGCTCACTCTATTCAACCGTGGTCGCACCAATACTCATCTGTTTCCCGATGTCGAGAAGCTCGTGGGCGACAGGAGCAATGATCTCGAGTCGCTGAGAGGACACACCTGGGACGTGGTGATTGACAACTCGGCGAGTTGGCCCACGTGGGTGCGCTCATCTGCCCAGCTTCTCAAGGATTCGGCCAACACATATCTGTTTACGTCAACTCGGTCGGTGTATAGCGATTTCAGTGAAATTGGGCTCAACGAGGAGACTGGCCAGGTGTTCGACCACGACCTTTCAATGACCGACCAGGAAGACGAACTGGGATACGGCCCTCGCAAGTCACTATGCGAAAGAGAGGCTCAACTGGCGTTTCCGGGCCGCACGCTGATTGTGCGCCCCGGTCTCATTGTCGGGCCAGGGGATCAAACAGACCGCTTTACGTATTGGCCTGCACGAATCGATCGTGGCGGGGAAGTACTCGCCCCTGGAGATCCTGAGAACCCCGTGATGTTCATCGATGTGCGCGACCTTGCGGAGTGGTATGTACACCTGGCGGAGCAGGGAACACTTGGCGTGCTCAATGCATTGGGGCCCGAGCAACTGCTTTCCTTCGAAGGAATGCTTACCGGCATCCAGGCCGTTACGACAAACCCCGTTTCACTTACGTGGGCGTCAACCGAGTTTCTCTTGGAACAGGAAGTTCGACCATATTCACACATGCCTCTCTGGATGCCCGCTACTGACGACAGGGTCGGGTTCAACAGGTGGGATCTATCGCGGCCGCTGGCAGCAGGTTTGAAGTACCGGTCGCTAGAGGTTACTGCCAGGGATACTTTGGAGTTTCACAAATCGAGACCTCTCGAACGCCAGCAAGAACTCAGGGCGGGCATCACAGCCGAGAGAGAAGCTGAGCTACTCGAGGCATGGCACAGGAGCAACGGATGATTGACTACAGAGTAGACTTCGACCGGATAGACTGGGAAGAGCCCATGCCGGGGGTTCGACACAAATTCGTCGTCCAGGACTCGACGAAGTTACGGCTCGTTGAGTACTTCAAATCGATGGAACCCCATTGGTGCAACAGGGGGCACGTTGGGATGATCCTCGATGGGCAATTCGAGATTCGCTACGACAACAGTACCGAAGTGTACAATCCGGGCGACGGCGTCTTCATACCATCAGGCGAGGAGCACCGCCATATGGCTGTCTCGCTCACCGACAAGGTCCGAGCACTGTTCGTAGAGGAAGCGTAAGGGCGCCGGTTATTGTGAGTAGTGAGTAGTGAGTCGGTCCCACCACCCTACTCACTACTCACTACGCACTCCTCACCTAACGAAGCGGTTCCTCTCATATGTGTTGAAATTCTCCACCAACACACCCTTGAGTGCGGTGCGCTCCATGAGCCGATACATCGGAATCAACTGTCCCGGAGGCGGCGGTCCCTGATCCTCTTGTCCGAAACGGGCGCGCCTGCGCGCCATCTGCTCGATATAACGCTGCGTCTGTTCCTCATCCATCGCCTCGATATACGTGTCGAGGAAACCCCAGGTAACGAGATTGTCGTTGGTTTCGGGCTCGAAGATGTAGCTGATCAAGTTCGACTTCGGCTGACCAGAGGGAACGAAGAACGAACCGGCAGGGAACTCAACCGTTTCGGTTCTCTTGGTTGCCGTGACCTTGTTCAAGTAGTGGCCTTGGAAATACTCCGAGTTGTCTATTGCCGTGGCGTAGTAGACCTCAACCTCGAGGCTCACAGGTTCAGTCAACTCCTGGACTGCTATCTCATGATCGAGGAGCAGCGGAACGACGGTGGCCAGCTGCGGCGGCAACACGTAGCCCCAGGGCCGGGTTGTTGTGCGCGTAGGCTCGAACTTCGTGAAGACGGGCAGACGTAACAGCTCGTATTCCGCGACGCGGTTTGGATCTCTGGGGGCATACGGATCGCGATCCGCGCCCCACTCCTTGTCTCGCCAGATATCGGCCTCGAATTTGACCACCTGCTCGTAATCGAGCACGATCTGGTCGTTGTCTGAATCGTCGGCGCCGAGGGCCGTGGCCCGCTCCTTGGCGCCACGGATAGTCTCGCGAACGAGTTCCGGATTCTCGGCTGCAAACTCAATTACTTCGCGTTGAGCGATGTACTCGCCGCGCACCTGATGCTGGTAACGCTCTTCGCGCGGTATGGGCACTACGCGGGTACCGTTGTCGACGACGCGATGGCTCCCTGAAGGCGTCTCGAAAAGGAAGTCGATCGTGTTAGCAAGGCCGGAGTAGACATGTTGTTTGCGCGGTTCAACGGACGTCGGCGCCCAGCCGGCGACTCCGTTCACCGTCTGAGGGCCGGAATACCAGAAGCCGTCGTAGTCTTCGGCACGCAACGCCTCTCGTATCTGAGGCACAATCATCTCGTTGGCGACCCTCATTATCTCGGAATCGCCGGCCGGGTTCATGATGGTCTGGTAGGTGATCACGTACGGAGCGGATCCGCCGTGGTGAGTGTCGATATGGATATCAGGCTGCCATTCGTGGATCACCTGCGTGAGCAGCGCCTGGATTTCCTGAGACTCGAGCTTCAGGTAATCTCTGTTCATATCGAAGTTCTGTTCGTTGGTTCTGCGTAGCTCTTCAGCTCCGTCCGGGTTGATGGACGGTATGTTGAGCACGATCGCATCATCCAACAGAGGTCTCAGGTCGCCGAGCACGAGGTCACGCATCAAGATGAGGCTGGCTTCCTTACCAGCCACCTCTCCGCCGTGCACGTTGTTCACGATCAGCACTATCGGTTTGTCCGAGCCAATGACGTCGGATATCTGGTAAACCGGAGGATTGGCCATGATGCACAAGATCACCTCACGCCCGCGAAGGGTTTCGGTAATCTGCCGCACCTGCATGAGGTCGCTCTGAGCGTCCAGCTCGTACACGAACTCGAGCAAGTCGTCATACATGGTAGGGCCTGCCCGGAAATTCGTCAGTTCACCCGGGGTTCGCAGCATCTGTCCCTGTGCTGTCACTGCCATGGCAACCAGGAGGAACGAAATGGAAGCTACCATCCTTACTAGTACGCGTTTCATATTGTCTCCCGTTCTATCGAACGTTCTCGTGTTTCTTCTCGCTGGTGGAATCTCGATGGGTGGCACATCGTACGCAACTGACTCGATTACATTCATAAGTTGAGCATCAATGATGAAAGGTACTATCACCAAACACTGGAGGACTGTAGAAGTGTCCGACTCAAAACTGGCAATCCACTTCCTCGTGCATGACGCGGCGGATACAGTCGGAGTTGCCACAGTCGATCTCGAGGTGGGGCAGACCGCCAGAGGTCTATACATGGACTCGCAAGAGCCGATCGAGATAGAGGTCTTGGAGGCGATACCGCTGGGGCACAAGATCGCATTGAAAGACCACAAAGTGGGTGACTCGGTCATCAAGTACGAAGCCGACATTGGTAAGGTCGTGGAAAACATTCCAACCGCCCACCATGTACACATCCACAACTTAAAGACGAGGAGGTGGTAGCGATGAAAGATGCCAAAGTCCTCGGTTATCGCCGCGAGAACGGCAGAGTGGGTGTGCGCAATTATGTGGCGATTATACCACTCGACGATCTGTCAAACGCTGCCTGTGAAGCGGTTGCCAACAACATCAGCGGTACAATAGCGCTGCCGCACGCGTACGGCCGGCTTCAGTTCGGTGAAGACCTCGAGCTGTTTTTCAGAACGATAATCGGCACGGGAGCCAATCCCAACGTTGCTGCCGCGGTGGTCATTGGGATCGAGCCTGAGTGGACGAACAGGATTGTCGAGGGTATCGCTGCCACCGGCAAACCGGTGACCGGGTTTTCGATCGAACGCACGGGCGACATCGGAACGATCGCCGAAGCTTCACGTCAGGCAAAAGAATACGTGCATTGGGCGTCTGAGCTGAAGCGAGAGGAAAACAACCTGAGTGAGATATGGGTGTCGACCAAATGCGGTGAGTCTGATACGACATCAGGCCTCGCGTCCAACCCGACGGTTGGCAATGCGTTTGAAAAACTGGAGGCGATTGGCTCCACAATCTCGTTTGGCGAAACATCGGAGCTGACCGGCGCAGAGGAGGTCTGTGCCGAGCGCGCTGCCACACCTGAGGTCGGCAAGCAGTTTTTGGACACGTTCAACGATTACAACAACTTCATAAACAGGCACAAGACCGACGATCTCTCTGGGTCACAACCAACCAAGGGCAATATACGCGGCGGTTTGACGACGATCGAGGAGAAGGCATTTGGGAACCTTCAGAAGATCGGCAAGAAGTGTAAATATGTCGGCGTGCTCAAACCGGCTGAGGCCCCGAAAGGGCCGGGGTTGTGGTTCATGGATACGTCGTCCGCCGCGGCAGAGGCGGTAACGCTTTGGGGTGCCGCCGGGTTCGTAGTGCACCTTTTCCCGACGGGTCAGGGAAACATCATCGGCCATCCCATCGTGCCGGTGATCAAGCTCTCGGCTAACCCACTCACCTGCGGTACGATGAGCGAGCATATCGACTACGACTGTTCGGCAATTCTCCGAGGAGAGATGACGCTTGATGAGTCGGGCGACAACTTGCTCGAGATGATGAAGCGCACCGTCAACGGCCGCCTGACGGCCAATGAAGTACTTGGGCATCGGGAGTTTGTGTTTACGAAATTGTATCGCAGCGCCTGAGATGCCACTCTTCCCGGTTCCCCTTTCCCCTATCCCCAGGGGAAGGGGGAAAGGAACACCGAGTCTCTTGTTAGGTTAGGCGGGGCAACCTATTCGTAGTTGTTGTCCGCGGCTGAACAACCCCGACACACTCCACTTGGCTGACAGCATTTCGAACACCTAGCCGGTTCCGCCGCGTAGTCGTTCTAATATCGCCGCCCCATTCGTGTTGCCTGGATCTATCTCGACGGACCTCTGATAGTTGACAATTGCTCGTGCGGTGTCGCCGGCAGCCAGGTATGCCTCGCCTAGGCTGTCATAGGGGTTTGACGCTTCAGGGTATTCTGCAACATTCAGCTCGAATGCCGCGATTGCATCGTCGATTCTGTCGTTTTGCAGCAGACTGTACCCGAGTGAGTTCAGGAGGAACTCGTCAAAAGCCTCCGCAGGTTCACTGGCTTTCAATTCGTGGTACCTGGCTATGGCCGAGTCGATCCCCGCGTCTCCATAAACTCTCCGCAATTCCTCGCGGACCTTTTTCCCTGGAGAGTCGTACTGCTCGTAGTCCAGCCACCGGGATGCCATGTGTTCACCCCCGAACAGCAACTCGAGCATTCCATCCAGTATCGAATGCCCATTGTCGCTGTTTGTGAACCATACAATGCCGATGCCTCGCTCAGGGTATGACAGTGTATAGGCCTTATAGCCCGAGTTGTCTCCCCAGTGCCAGAATCCCCTTCCGTATTCGTTCTCTTGCAGGCCGATACCCAGACCCCAGGTGACGTTCGAGTCGACATCTATTTGGGGGGTCAACATCGCGGCGGCAGTGCTGTCGCTAAGCAGCGAGTCTTTCATGACGGCCATGACGAATCGTGCGAAGTCTGGCGCGGTTGTGTGGAGGCTCGCGGCGGCATTCCCACGACCGGTTTGCGGCTTGTTTTTGTTCATCACCTGGCCGTCAGCATTGTGAGGTAGGGCGACCCTGTCCTCAAATTCCTCTTGCCACAAGTAACTGCTGCTTCGCATTCCCAAAGGTGCGAACACGAGTCTGTTCGCAATCTGATCGAGCGGTTCACCTGTCACGTGCATGACTGCGCGTTGGAGGTACACGAATCCCTCGCCGGAGTAACTGAATTCTGTGCCCGGTTCGTTGTCGATGGTGAGTTGTCCGTCGCGAGGTCGCCAGTTGGGGAAGCCTGGGCTATGCGTCAGGACCATACGCGGAGTAATTTGTGCACCGCGAGGGTCGTGTGCGATCGCCTCGTATTCGAAATACTCAGAGATCGGCGTGTCGAGATCGAAAACTCCCTCGTCGACGAGCTGCAAAAAGGCATACGCGAACACCGGTTTGCTGAGTGATGCGGCTTCGAACACGCTGGACGAGTCGACACTCTCGCGAGCTTCGGCGCTACGAACGCCAAACCCTCTGCTCCAGACAAGGCCTGTGTCGGCAGTTATCGCAATTGACATCCCTGTAACGCCGCCACTGTCCATCAAGGCCGGAATGGCTGACTCTAGATTGGCGAGAACAGTGTCCGACATGAGAGTGGAGAGACGGTCGGGCTCGATATTGGAATCTTGAACGCACGCTGCCACAGACAAGGCGGTGTACGCGCAGAAGACGAGCTTGGAAATTTGGATTTCCCCAGTCATAGTAATGTCCCGTCGTTTAATGTCTCCTGATAACAATCAAACGTCAGTGTTCGCACGACAGTTTCAAAATGGACACGCCTTGCAGCCCACGGGGCCAACGTTACCTTTTATTCCTGTGTTGACCAACGCCGGTTTCCGCGTTGCCGGCAGCCCAGCGGGGGGCAGTACCCGTGGAACGTGATGAACGATCGGTTGGTACGGCCCCGCCGGACTCCGACGCCATCAACAAATTCACAGTGAGGGAGTACGGCTAATGAGTGTCACTGGGACCGTGAAGTGGTTCAACGATCAGAAAGGGTTCGGATTCATCACTCGCGAGGATGGTGAAAAAGACTGTTTCGTCCACTACACCGCAATTCAGGGATCCGGATTCAAGTCTCTGAGAGAGGGTGAGAAGGTCGAGTTTGACGTTGTCCAGGGTGACAAGGGCCCGGCGGCGGAAAACGTGAGGGTGGTCGAAGAGTAGAACTGACTTGCACAAAAAAGGCTCGTACGGGCCGCTCCGAGAGCTTCGGGGCGGCCCTTTTCCTTGGTAGGCAGCGTGTGTTCCGAAAACGTGTCCATGTGCTATCTTCTCCCCCGGCGAGATCTGTCAGTTCCGGCATGCAGAAACAGGCTCCAAACTGGGAGAGAGACCTCCATGCTCCGAAACGTGTACATCACCGCGTTGGTTTTGGTATTGCTCGTCTGTACTTCCTGCAACACCACCGATGAAGTCGAGCGAACCGACGCGACCTTAAGGCGCAACGGCTCACCTAACATCATAGTGATAGTCGTAGATGATCTGCGGTGGGACGAGTTGGGAATCGCGGGCCATCCGTTCCTGGAAACGCCAAACATCGATGCGTTGGCGCGCGACGGTGCCCAATTTGCCAATGCCTTTCATTCAGTACCGCTTTGCTCGCCGAATCGCGCGTGCATAATGACAGGCCAGTACCCGTCGCGACACGGGATAATCGACAATGTGGCTCGGAACCGTATGAGCCATAGGCTGGAGACATTCCCTCAGGCGCTGCAAGCTGCCGGGTACGAAACTTCGTTTCTGGGCAAGTGGCACATGGGCAACGATCCGACTCCCAGGCCAGGGTTTGACAACTGGGTGGCTATTCCCGGTCAAGGACGAACACACAATCCCGAGTTGTACGAAGACGGTAGAATCCACGAGGTGGAGGGGTACATAACAGATGTCTTCACCGATCGCGCAGTCTCGATAATCGAGCAGGAGCGGGACGATCCGTTCTTCATCTACATTGGGCACAAAGCAATCCACCCCGATGCGGTGCAACTCGATGATGGGTCCGTCGACCTCTCCGTTCCGCGCGGATACAGGCCCGCCCCGCGGCACTTGGGACGTTACGAGGAGGAAGTGTTTCCCCGTCGAACAAACGCACTCACTTCACTCGACCAACTGACAGGGAAACCTGCACTGCATAGAGCCCTGACGTTGAAACACTCCGACGAAATGGTCGCGGACTGGGGCGAGGACGAACTCGACATGTTCTCCAGCGATGAGACGATCAGGCGGCGTGCCGAGATGATGCTGGCCGTGGACGATGGCGTAGGGAGAATCGTAGAAGCACTCGAAGCTAGAGACATTCTGGATGAAACGTTCATCCTCTTCATGAGCGACAATGGGTTCTTCTACGGCGAGCATGGCCTGTCGTTGGAACGGCGCATGCCGTACGAGGAATCAATCAGAACGCCTTTGATCGTTCGCTACCCGGCAGCGGTAACCGCAGGAGACACAATCGATGGTTTGGTGGCTTCAGTGGATATCGCTCCGACAGTCTTGGACATAGCAGGTGTTCCGATCGGCGACCACATACAGGGTCGCTCGTTCGTGCCGCTCCTCCTAGGTAATGATGGCGGATGGCGGGAATCCGTACTGATCGAGTTCTACACATATGAGAATCCGTTCCCATGGCACTTGGACATGGACTACCGAGCGATCCGCACTCATCAGTACAAGTTGATTCACTGGATGCAGCACCCGAATGAGGGCGAACTATACGATCTGGTCAACGACCCGTACGAGATGCACAACCTGATCGACGACCCCACTATGGTGCACGTCATCAGGGATTTACGCTCCGAAATGGCGTCAGAAATCATTCACGCAATCGGTCTGCCGCAATAGGATATCTGCCGCGGAGTGACGCGGAGCAACGCTACGTCTTGATTAGATGTCGAATTCCTCTCCGGTCTGCTTCCGCACGAAGTGCACGGGCTTGTCCGTCATAGCGAGATGCTTTGCATGACCACCGTGCCGCGCGTCACGGTGCTGCTCCCCTGCAGAAATGCCGAGGAGTCGTTGGATGAGGCGTTAGAGTCAATACGCAGGCAGACCTTCGGAGAATTCGAGGTGCTCGCCGTCGACGATGGGTCCCTGGACAAGACTGGGGAAATCCTACGTGAGTGGGAAAGGCGCGATCCTCGGGTTAGGTGCATCCAGACGCCTCCACGAGGGATCGTACATGCCCTCAACCTTGCCACCGAGCACGCTAGAGGTGAGTTCCTGGCTCGCATGGATGCGGACGACATTGCGGAACCGCCTCGGCTCGAGGAGCAAGTCGGAATGCTCGATACTCACACCGATTTGATTGCATGTGGTGCGCTCATTCGATATTTCCCCCGCGCCAGTGTGCGTGACGGCGCTTTACGCTACGAGGAATGGATAAACTCAGTCGTTTCTCCTGAGGAGATCGAACGAGATCTGTTCGTTGAGTGTCCCATACCACATCCCACCCTTGTGCTGAGGCGAGATACACTCGAACAGGTTGGGGGGTATCGAGACAACGGCTGGCCTGAAGACTACGATCTAGTTCTCAGGCTGTGGGAAGCGGGTCACAGGTTCGGCAAGGTGCCGCAGGTGCTGCTGAATTGGCGTGAATCTGCCTTTCGACTCTCACGAGTCGATTCACGCTACGACGAGAGCGCGTTCAGGCGGTGCAAGGTTCACTACTTGATAAATCGCATTGCTGGCAGAAAGGTGGTGGTGTGTGGTGCAGGGCCTGTGGGAAAGGCATTTTGTCTGGCGCTTCAAACCAATGGCTACACAATCGCAGCCTTCCTCGACCTCGACCGACGCAAGATTGGGCAGACGGTGCACGGAACGCGAGTGCTGCATCCTGACGAGGTTGGAGATTTTCGCGACTGCTATCTGCTCGCCGCAGTGGGATCCGCGAAAGGGCGCAATGAGATCCGACAGATGTGGAAGGAGGCCGGTTTTCGCGAACCCGAGCAGTGCTGTGCTGTAGCCTGACGTCGGTTTGTTGCAGTTGCATACCAGTGTGGGCAAGAACATCTTCAGCGCAACTTCACAGGATTGTTGGAATGAACCAGGTACACAAACTAGTCGTTGCCGTGTCGGTGTTGGCGATTCCCCAGGCAACAGATTTGTTCGCGCAGGATCCAATTCAGGCGGTGCGGTCCTACGTGGAGTCGCACCGCGCTGAGATCGTTGCTGAACTGCGCGATTTCGCTGCGATTCCGAATGTCGCGTCGGACGAAGTGAACATCCGACGGAACGCCGAAACACTGGTTGCGATGATGGAGCGACGCGGAGTCTCTGCGCGAGTGTTGGAGGCGGGTGGCCCACCTGTGGTATATGGCGAAATCGGCGATCCCGATCTGCCAACCATACTCTTCTACTGTCATTACGACGGTCAGCCGGCAACCCGGTCTGAGTGGGAGCAGGAAGACCCCTGGACACCGATTCTGCGCACCGAATCGATGGAAGCGGGTGGGCAGTTGATTCCCAACTGGCCCGAACCCGGCGATGATGTCGATCCTGATTGGCGAGTTTACGCCCGTGCCGCAAGTGATGACAAGGCGCCGATCGTCGCGCTTCTACACATGCTCGACGCGTGGCGCGAGGCAGGAATCTCTCCTCCAAACCGCGTGAAGTTCTTGTTCGAAGGAGAGGAAGAGGCCGGCTCCCCGCACCTCGGAGCTCTGGTTAGACAGAATAGAGAACTGCTCGAAGCGGATCTGGTCGTCATGGCAGACGGGCCGATTCATCCGTCAAGACGCCCCACCGCAGATTTTGGCCTCCGAGGTTTTTCCGGTGCAACACTGACTGTCTACGGCCCCGTAGTGGCCCTACACTCAGGACACTACGGGAATTGGGCGCCGAACCCGGCAATGCGCCTCGCTCAGCTGTTGGCGTCGATGAAGGGCCCAAACGGTGAAATCCTCATCGAAGATTGGGAAGATGATGTAGTACCGTTTGGGCGCGCGGAACGCGCGGCGCTGGAGAGGTATCCGCATGACGATGAGACACGACGGCTTCAGCTACAACTTGGGTCGGTCGATGGTCATGGTGAAACACGTCTGGAGCTGGTCTCACATCCGTCGCTGAATGTCCAGGGATTCCAGAGCCTGTTCGTAGGGGCACTATCACGCAATGCAGTTCCAGACAAGGCCGTTGCCGAACTCGATATGCGCTTGGTGTCGGGGAACAACCCTGAACGCCAAGTTGAGAAGCTCATTCGGCATATCGAGCGCCAGGGATATACGGTGGTGCGGGAGGAGCCGGACTCCGCAACCCGTGTCGACACTCCCAGGCTGGCGAGAGTCGAGTACGGCGGTGGATACCCCGCGGGCCGTACACCGCTGGGGTCGCCCCCTGCACAGGGATTGATGGCGGCGTTGGAAAATGTGGGTCTGGGTGTGCCGGTAATAAGCCCAACCATGGGCGGATCGGGGCCTGCTTGGGTCTATACGGAAATATTGGGTGCGCCATTCGTGGTTGTGCCAACGGTCAATCACGACAACAACCAACATGCCAAGAACGAAAACGTGAGACTCGGCCATGTGTTCAGGGCCGTGGAGATATTGGCGGCGACGGCAAGCGCCAGTTTGAGGCAGATGCCGTGAGACGATTTGGGATTGGTGATTTGTGAGTCGTGAGTGGGCCCTTCGTTCAGAATCAGTGTGAAGGTAAGTGAGGCGAATCGATATGACTGGTGAAAAAAGGATCGCAGTGGCTTGTTTGGTGGCGCTGGCAGTTGGTGCGGCGGCGGTTCACGGTCAAAGGCGTGGTTTTCAGAGTACGGACATTCACAATCTCAAATCAGTGGGGGATGTGCAGATTTCCCCGGATGGTAACGCCATTCTATACACGCTCACCAACCGTGAAGGCGTTGGCAGACCGTCGTCGAGGCTGTGGATATACGA
>CAYTDU010000083.1:0-12510 GCA_964436395.1 uncultured Gemmatimonadaceae bacterium
CCGTTTGTTTCCACTATTCGATCCAGAGCGCTTCGATCTACTATCAGATCCTTTATGACCGGGAATGCTTTCGCCCTGAACGGCTCCACCCAGATTTCATCGCCGTCTTTGTAGTGACGCATGTGCAGCTGGCAAGTTGCGCCTCCACGTTGCGGGCCGTGGGGAATGCCATTTATCACCAGGCTGCAACAGCCACATATCCCCTCTCGGCAGTCGTGCTCGAACGCGACCGGTTCCTCGCCTTTCTCGATCAACGATTCGTTCAAGAGATCGAGCATCTCGAGGAATGACATATGCTCGTTCACATTGGGCGCTTCGTATCGTACGAACCGGCCCTTGTCGGTGGCATTCTTCTGACGCCATATATGCAGTATGATCTTCATTACTTGTAACTCCGCTGCGACAAGGGAACATCTTCAAAGGCTAGCGGTTCCTTGTGGAGCTTGGGCGTAGATCCCACACCGGTGAATTCCCACGCAGAAACGTAGGTGAACTCCTCATCGTTGCGTTTCGCCTCGCCCTCCTCCGTTTGGTGCTCCTCCCTGAAATGGCCGCCGCAGGATTCCTCGCGCGTGAGTGCGTCGTAGCACATCAGCTCGCCGAATTCCAGGAAATCCGCCACTCGACCGGCCTTCTCGAGGTCTTGGTTCAACGTTTCACCCGTGCCGGTCACCTTGACGTCCTCCCAAAACCGTTCGCGCAGCGACGGGATCTTCTCGAGCGTTTCCTCGAGCCCAGCCTTGTTGCGGGCCATGCCACACTTATCCAGGAGCATCTTACCCAGCTCGCGGTGGAAAGTATCCACGGTACGCGAACCGTTGATGCTCAGCAGCTTCTTGACCTTCTCCTCTGACTCCTGTACCACCCCACGAAAAGCCGGTGAATCATCGCTGACGTTCACGGGGCCAAGCCGAGCCAGGTAGTCGCCGATTGTGTAGGGAATCACGAAATAGCCGTCAGCGAGTCCCTGCATCAACGCACTCGCTCCCAGCCTGTTGGCGCCATGGTCGGAGAAGTTCGCCTCGCCGAGCACGAACAGGCCGGGTATGGTGCTCTCTAGATTGTAATCCACCCACAGCCCGCCCATGGTGTAGTGCGGCGCGGGGTAGATCCGCATCGGTACCTCGTAGGGATCGTCGCCGGTGATACGCTCGTACATCTCGAACAGGTTTCCGTAGCGCGCCGCGATCACGTCCTTGCCAAGCCGTCTGATCGCGTCAGCGAAGTCGAGATACACGCCATTCTTCCTCGCACCCACGCCGCGGCCGCTGTCGACTGCCTCCTTTGCGCGGCGCGATGCTATATCACGCGGCGTGAGGTTTCCGAAGCTCGGGTACAGGCGTTCCAGATAGTAGTCGCGCTCGTCCTCGGGAATGTCGTTCGCCGCGCGAGTCTCGTTCTCGTTCTTCGGCACCCAGATACGTCCGTCGTTCCTCAGCGATTCACTCATCAAAGTGAGCTTGGATTGATAGTCGCCACTCTGGGGAATGCATGTCGGGTGAATCTGTGTGAAGCACGGGTTCGCGAAGGCCGCCCCGCGCCTGTGTGCCCGCCAGGCCGCGGTCACGTTGCAGCCCATCGCATTGGTGGAGAGGAAGAACACGTTGCTGTAACCGCCCGTGGCGAGCACCACCGCATGCCCGGCGTGCGACTCGATCTTGCCCGTGACCATGTCACGAGTGACGATACCCTGAGCCCGCCCGTCTTCGACGACTACATCGAGCATCTCGGTGCGGGGGTACATCTCGACCTGGCCCGCCCCTATCTGGCGAGCAAGCGCATGGTAGGCACCTATCAAGAGCTGTTGGCCTGTCTGCCCGCGCGCGTAAAAGGTACGTGCAACCTGCGCGCCACCAAACGATCGGTTCTCCAGCAACCCTCCGTACTCGCGCGCGAAGGGTACGCCCTGCGCCACGCACTGGTCGATGATATTGTTGCTAACCTGAGCGAGGCGGTAGACGTTCGCCTCGCGGGCGCGGTAGTCGCCGCCCTTCACCGTGTCGTAGAACAAGCGCCAGATGCTATCGCCGTCGTTGGGATAGTTCTTCGCGGCGTTGATGCCACCTTGAGCGGATATGCTGTGGGCGCGGCGCGAGCTGTCTTGATAGCAGAAGCACTTGACGTTGTAGCCCAGTTCTCCAAACGAGGCGGCGGCTGACGCTCCGGCGAGCCCGGAGCCGACGACTATGACATCGTATTTCCGTTTGTTGGCAACGTTAACCAACTTGAGTTCGAACTTGTGTTTGTCCCACTTATCCTGAACCGGACCGGAGGGAATCTTGGAGTTGAGTTCCATGCCTTTTTCCTCCGTCGCCTAGTTGAGTGCCAAGATCCCGGCCAAAACACCAACCGGGACGGAGACGAATCCGACGAACACGACTGCGGCGACTACGAGCGCAAGAGGCCTGCGATACTTGTTGTAGCGCGGATGATTTATGCCTAGCGTCTGCAATGCGCTCCAAACACCGTGATAGAGATGAAAACAGAGGGTGGCCATCACCACGATGTACAAGATCGGGACCGGTACCCACTGAAATCCCACGACCAGGTTGTTGTAGGCATCGCCGGGAACGAAATCGGGATGCAAATTGCCGGTTGTGAGATGCAAGATGTGGAGAACCACAAAGGTGGCTATGAGAAGACCGCCCCAAATCATGGTCCGCGCGGCGATGTTTGTCTCTTGTGTGTCGAGCTTGCGTGCGTAGTTGACGGGCCGCGCGCTCTTGCTCAAGAGCCAGAGTTGGAGGGCGGGCACCACGTGGATGAGCACTGCGAGAAGCAGCACTATTCGAAACACCCACAGAAGCTGCCCATGCATGAACAGGGGCGCGCCCATCTCCCTCAGAAACTCCGCGTAGTGATTGAATGTCTCGGGACCAAAGAAGGCTTTGAGGTTGCCGTACATGTGCCCGAGAACAAAACCGGTGAAGATCACGCCCGATACGGCCATGAGGACTTTCTTTCCGACCGTCGAGCGATAAATGTTCAAGACACGACGCATCGTATCTCCCTTCTGAGAGCGTAGAGGCACGGTCTGGTAGATTGGACGGCGATCGTTGACCGAATCGCCATCTCAAAAGCTATCACCTCCGTCCCGCTGAGCGCCAGGCAGGGCTCATTCGAGGCGCTGTTGATGGTCGAACAGGTTGCGTCACCACAGACAGCTCTGCACAGAACCGTCTGGACATCACGCGCGTGACACATAATACTTCTTCAGATACAGAACACCCCATTCAGGAATACACGTAATTTCAAGAAATTCCCTAATTATGAGGTTGCAATGCACCGTACCAAAGGCCTATTCATCGTTTCGATTTGGCTTCTAGTCGCCATATTCGTGCCTGGCTCCTCACGAGCCGAAGCTCAGGAACTCAGCCCTGTTGCGGTCGGTTCAACCATGCCGGACTTCACCCTGCCAGCGTATCAGGGGGGCGATGTCACATTGTCGGAACTAAGAGGGAAGAACGTGTTGCTGATCTTCCCTCGTGGGCGTTCCAGACCAGGCGCCTGGTGCCATATATGCAACTACCAGCATATGGAGCTAGTCTATTACGAGGCCGCCAACGCGCTCCGGCAACGAGCGAACCTGGAAATCCTATTCGTGTTGCCATACGGTAGAGATGAGGTAGTGGAGTGGATCGAGGCCTATCCGCAGCAGCTACAAGACCTGGAGGACTGGAAAAACCCGGACGTGGCAAATCTCGACGATGCCGGTCGGAGACGCATGCAGTTTGCTAGACGCGCGTTCCCGCAGGTTTTCGAGGTTAACCCTGAACGTGTGCCCGGTCCTTTTCCAATACTCGTTGACGGCGACCGGACGGTGTCCCGCGGTCTGGGGTTATTTACAACCGATTGGGGCGGTAGCGAGGCCGAACAGAACGTACCGACGGTCATGCTGGTAGATACTGAAGGGACCCTACAGTTCAAATACTTCAGCCAGAATACGATGGATCGCCCACCGCTGGAATATGTTCTGCAGGTGATCGATGTTGTGGGCGCGGGACGTTAGTACCGGGTGCACGCGTGGACGTCTCACCAGACGTCTACGCTCTCCCTTTGGTCCGAACCCGTCGGCGTAAGAAGCCTAACGAGCGCGCCGACAGTCGTGGTGCGTAGCTCACCAGTATCTCTGGTGTAGAGTTCGAGCGTTCCAGGATCATCGCGGATGTTCGAGGTCTGCTCAGCAAGCGTATCGCCGGCAATTGAGGCGAGCGCGATCACGGCATAACCGCGTATGAAAGGGTCATTTGACTCGAGTGATTCAGTCAGATCATCTACATTGTCGGTGAATAAGTCGGGGCGCACTTTTGACACAGCCGCCACAGCCCAATGGGCACCGCGACTGAGGCCAACATCGCGAAGGTACGACGCCAACAAAATTCCGAATGTATCCAACAACGGCGGAACGTTCACCACAATCGCTGCCATTGCCTCGGGCGAATGCCATCCAGCTCCACCGGATTCATCGTTCATCAGCCATTCGAGCCGACGCACCAATTCGCGCACCGACTGCAGGTCGGTGTCCGCAACTGTCGCTGCGACGGAGCCGAGGGCTTCGATGGCGCGCCACCGAAAGTGATCGTCTTGCTCGTACAACAGTGAGCACAGCACACCAACCACCCTCTTGTCCCTCTTCGCGAGTTCTTGCAGTTGTGTCAGCTGGCGCGATTCAACGAGTTCCCTTACAAGCTTCTTTCGGTGTTGACGGTTCATTCTCTAAGTGTTTGCGACTCTATGGAGAGTCTTTCACGGTAATGGTTCAAATATCCAGTACAAGGCCGGTACGAGCCATCGTACAAAGGTCATGTCTGCCAGCTTCTGCTGCTGCCTCATCGGCGAGTCGCGCCAACGCATCCACGTCATCATCCCCACGATCCTGGTTCAGGTGCCACAGTAGCAGCTGCCCCACATCTGCTTCCACAGCCAACCTGACCGTGTCGCCGTACACCGAATGCCCCCAGCCACGCGAAAACTTGTCGTACTCTTCCGGAAGGTATTCTGCGTCGTGTAACAGTAGGTCAACCCCACGTACGAACGACACGTAGTCTTCGAAAGACCTACCATCGGGGTGCGGGTAGGTGAATTCGTTATCCGGGAAGAATGCTAAGCTCCTTTCCCCCTCGGTGAGGCGAAATCCGTAGCCGTTGTTCGGATGTGAGAGTGGGATGCTTTCGCAACACAAGCTTCCTACCGAGAACTCCGGTCTGCACTCGTTGTCGAAAACCAATTTGGCATGCACATCATCGAGAGTGACAGGAAAGAATGGCGGCTGCATAACCTCGCTCAGGAAAGTCCGAATCGACTGCTGAGCATAGGTGCAGCCATGTATGTGTATTGTTACGCCATCGCGATACAGAGGTTTGAAAAAGGGGAAACCGAGCAAGTGATCCCAATGAGCGTGAGAGAGGACGAAATGAAAGGTCTTCCTATTCTCTTCCAGCAACAGGTTGCCCAGAGGTCTGAGTCCGGTTCCTGCATCGAGTATTATCGTTTCTCCCGCATTTGTGTCCAGGCAAACACAGGTTGTGTCACCGCCGTACCTTTCATACTCGGCTCCGGACACGGGGATTGAGCCGCGCGCACCCCATACCGTCAGCTTCATCGAGGCACCTCGCTCATTGGCGCTTCGTAACCCACATCGACAAGTGTACCATTACTGTTGAGCTTCCAGCCATCGCTCGCAGTCTATTGCCGCTGCACATCCACTTCCTGCCGCGGTGACGGCCTGTCGGTAGATCGAGTCTTGCACATCACCGCAGGCAAATACTCCTTCGACGCTGGTGCGCGACGAATTGCCTTCAGTCTTTATGTAACCATCTTGCCCGAGTGAAATTTGTCCTTCGAACAGCTTGGTGTTGGGTGTGTGGCCGATGCCGAGGAACATGCCGGCGCAGGGCAGGTTTTTTGTATCGCCGGTGTTGGGATCGCGAAGGCGCAGACCCTCAACAAAATCTTCACCGAGCACTTCGTCAACTACGTACGGCATCTGGAATGTGATTTTTTCGTTTGCGCGTGCCCGTTCCTGCATGTACTTCGATGCCCGCAGTTCCGTGCGTCGGTGAACCAGGTGGACGTTGCTTGCAAACCGAGTCAGAAACAGAGCCTCTTCGATTGCCGAGTCGCCACCGCCAATCACTGCGAGTTCCTGGTTGCGAAATGCCGGCAAGGCACCGTCGCAGGTTGCGCACCCCGACACACCGCGATTCATCAGCCTTTGTTCGCTCTCCAACCCTAGATAACGGGCAGATGCTCCGGTGGAGATAATCACCGATTTGGCAACGTACTCCTGCCCTTCAGAAACGACACGAAAAGGCCTTTCGGACAAATCCACGGAGTCGACGTCCTGTGTGACGAATCGTGTACCGAACCTCTCGGCTTGTTTCCGAAGCAGTTGCATCAATTCTGGGCCAGTCACCCCATCTGGGAATCCCGGGAAGTTCTCCACTTCGGTAGTGGTCATCAGCTGACCGCCGGGTTGGCCACCTGCAACAAAACCCTCGAACATCAAAGGATTGAGACTGGCTCGTGCCGTGTAGATGGCTGCGGTCTGCCCCGCTGGGCCAGACCCTATGATAATGACGTTCTCAATTTCGCCCATTCAACTCCTCCAACATGTCTCACGTAGCGCCGGTCACAGCCTAGTGTTCGTCCTAACAACCTGCCCGCCGTTGCCGGGTTGTACCAGTATTGCATCGACTGAAAAAACTCACCGGTAACAGTAACCTGCAACCTCAAACGGTGCGAGTGCCTCGCGCTTTCATTGATGGAGAATTCACAATTGTCCGGTGGCTGACGCTTACACCTTCAATTCCCGCCTTGGTAACTTCCCTCGCGTCGAGAACAGACTGGTCTCGCGCCATGCCTGGTCAGCCACTGCAAGGTCATCGAGAGTAATGCTACTTCGCACATAAGACTACGGTGAGAAAAATGCCGGACGAACTGAACGCCACGGTAACCAAGTATGACGAAATCAATCACGGACTCCTGGTGCTGAGAGTGACACCGGACTTCGAGCTCCCCGAGTTCGTCGCCGGTCAGTATGTGGTGCTCGGCGTCCCCGGATCGTATCCCAGAGCTGACTACACGCTTCCCGAAGAAGAGACATGGGACCCCGACAAGATAGTCAAACGAGCTTACTCGATCTCTTCGTCGAGCCAGCAAGGTGAGTACATAGAATTCTACATCGCTCTCGTGCATTCGGGCGCGCTTACACCCCGACTGTTCGCGCTCAAGGAGGGAGATCGGGTGTGGTTAGGGAAGAAGATAGTGGGCATGTTCACGCTGGAAGACGTCACGCCCGGGCACGACATCATGTTCATCGCCACTGGTACCGGTCTTGCGCCGTACCTCTCAATGCTCAGATCCAACTACCGATTCGAAGACGGGCATCAGACGATTGCGATACATGGGGCGCGCGTTTCTTGGGACCTAGGCTACATGAGAGATCTGACTGCTTTGGCCGCGAAGTGGGTCAACTTCCACTACCTACCAATCATCGACGAGGTTGATCGGGACCCGGATTGGCCCGGCAAAACGGGATTCGTTTTCGAATACATCAATGATGGAACTGTTGCCAAGATCCTCGGCCACGACATGGAGCCAGCGAAGACCAGTGTCTTCCTATGTGGTAACCCACTGATGGTCGAAGGCATGGAAAAGATGCTCGTAGAGCGGGGCTTCAAGATCCACAAACGCCGCGATCCAGGAAACATTTTCGTAGAGAAATTCTGGGCCTGAGCGAATGCCGGGTCAGGCTCGGTAACTCTTCGCACCTCCGAGGCCAAGTTTCTTCATTCGACTGCGCAGCGTGCTGGGGTTGAGGCCGAGGATCGCTGCAGCACCGTCATCGCCGTAAAGCTTGCCGGCAGTGTGTTTCAGTACCTTTTGGATGTGCCTGCGTTCTACCGCTTCCAGGGTGTCCAGGCGACCTCCTTGAGTTCCGGCGGTTCCCGAGCGCCTGATCTCACTCTCAGACTCGCGAACAGCATCCCAATCGGAATCGAACTCCAACTCAGGACTGTGAGTGACGATCGTGGCTCTCTCGACAGTGTTGACCAATTCGCGGACGTTTCCCCTCCAAGGCTGAGCCTGAAGCCATGCCTTCGAGCGCTCCGAGAGCCACCACGGTCCTCGCCCTGTTCGCCTCGAAAGCGACTCTAGAAAGTTGTCTGCGATACCCACTATGTCATCTCGGCGTGCGCGAAGCGGGGGTACATGTATCGGGAAAACAGCAATGCGGTAATACAGATCATCCCGGAACTTCCCATTGGCCATTGCAGAAAGAAGGTCCTGGTTCGTAGCCGCCACTATGCGCACATCCACACGGACTGTCCGGTCACTTCCAACGGGCTCGAAACGCCCCTCCTGCAACGCCCTGAGGAATTTTGGTTGCAAGTCGAGCGGGAGTTCCCCGATCTCGTCGAGAAAGAGCGTTCCGCCGTTCGCAGCTTGAAACCGTCCCATCCTGGGCTTGGTGGCGCCGCTGAAAGCTCCTTTCACGTGCCCGAACAGCTCGCTTTCGATCAGGTTGGCTGGAAGAGCGGCGCAGTTGATACCCACGATCGGCTGCTCTGAACGTTCACTCCATCCGTGGATCGCGTTAGCTAACACCTCCTTGCCTGTTCCCGTTTCACCAGTGATCAACACCGGAGCCGCAGTCGAGGCAACTTGTTTTCCGTGTCGGACCACTCGAACCATCGCCGGACTGGTGCTTGCTTCCAGCAGGGTGCTGGCGTCAGAGGTGCCCTCGATTTTGCTGCCAAGCAGGCGGTTCTGTTCTTGGAGTTGGCTGCCCAATCGAGCCAGTTTTGTCGACTTCTCCCCGTATCCCACCGCCAGCGCTAGCAACTGCCCGAAGACGGTAGCAAGGTCAACTACCGAATCCGAGTAAGTGCCGCACGTCTCCCGATCAAAAGTTGTGACCCCCAGCGGTCTGCCCTGAACCCGGAGAGGGACCACCATGCACGAGTGTCCCGGCGTTAACGGAAGTACATCGTCGAAAACGTCGCCGTCTCCGTTGCGATGATCTTCTTCGGTGAATGCTCGAGCACGATCCGTATTCATCAGCGCTCGAAGCCCCGGGAAGTCGGACAGTCGCACTCTGTGGATTGCCACCGAATCGTCCGCGAGGCGACCACACGCCACGCGAACGGCCAGGTGCCCATCCCTGAGCTGCATCACAGTGGCCAGATCATAGTCGATATAGGCCTGAAGAGTCTGCAACGCCTCACTCAATAACCCGTCGACTTCTGCCCTGGTGGGACCTTCCTTTGCAGTCGAGTCGAGATCCCGAGTCAGGTCGATCGTTTTCCTATCCGGTGTCATGGTTTCCTCTCTCCCACAATCGCCAAATCTCGCGCTACGAAGAATACCGCGACATAACACGGTCACGCAACGCGACATTTCGCGAATGGAAGCACGCTAGATCATCGCACAAGCATAAAATGTTGGCCAACAACAACTTACAGACACACCCCTTGATGGCACACGTCCTGCTTTACACGTTGCTGTACACAGCACAATCCAGGTGCGCGCTGTCGCCAAGTAAAAGCCGGCAGCGCAATGGAAGCAAACTCAAACGACTAGAAGAGGAAAAGCAACCATGGCAAAGACCAAAGGCCCGGAACGAATTGAGAACATGGTGAAACTGCTCAAGAACTGGCAGAAGCTCGAGCGCAAGGGCATCGACGACACGGCTGAGATCATCGAGGAAACCAAGAATCCTCTGGTGCGCATGATCATGTCGATCATCAGGCACGATTCACTGATGCATCATCGTGTGCAGCAGTTCCTGATCGACAGCGTGACCGAAGCGGACGTTCCGCTGAGTCGAGAAGACCTAGCGCAGATCTGGGATAAGGTCGAGCAGCACGACCGGCTAGAAAAGAAGACCGTCGAGATGGCGGAGGAGCTGCGCGAACAGGCGTGGTCACCAGTACACAAGCAGCTGCTTACGTACCTGCTGGAAGATGAGAAGAAGCATACCGGTCTGATGGCCCAACTGGAGGAAGTCAAGGTCGGCATGAGCCGCGCCTCTGGCGGTTGATACCCCAGGATCATTATTCGCGATTCACCCTCTAACTGAGATCGATCGCATCGGAGTTGACCAATGAATACAGCGTTGCACAAGGTGCTAGAGCAGAAAGGCAGGCATGTGTATGTGACCTCGCCTGGGCAGAGCGTGCTCGATGCAGTGAAGAGTATGCGGGACAAGAAAGTGGGCTCCCTGATCGTAGTGGAAGAAGGAAAGCCTATTGGGGTGTTCACCGAGAGGGACGTCCTCAATCGAGTTGTTGGGGCTCAGCTTGACCCGTCAAAAACGAGCGTGTCTGAGGTGATGACGAAAAACGTGGCGGCCGTGAACCCCAGCACCACAGTTCAGCAGGCAATGGCGATCGTCACAGGGATGCGCTACCGTCACCTGCCGGTAATGGACGGTGAAGAATTGGTCGGCGTCGTGTCGATTGGTGACTTAACGCACTGGTTGGTGAAGAAGCAGAGTTTCGAAATAGAGAGCCTGATCCGGTACATAACTGGCGCTTATCCGGCGTAACCGTTGTTGGTTGCCGGTCGTCGGGCGCTCATCGTTCGGACGAAGGAATAAATCCGAAAGTTCAAGGAACAAAAACAATGACAGAATCCCCGAAATACGCTGACGTGATTCAGTTGGCTATCGACAACGAGCAGAAGGCAGCGGACTTGTACGCCGGCCTGGCTGCACAGAGTGATAGCCGTGCAGCGAAAGCCCATTTCGAGCAGCTGGCCAACATGGAACGTGGTCACAAGGTGAAGCTGGAGAACATGGACGTTGAGTTCTTCAAATCCCAGGAGCTCAAGCCGCCAATCGACCTCAAGATCGCAGACTACGCGGTTGATATCGATCTGAAGCCAAACGCCAGCTATCAAGACACACTATTGTTCGCGGCCAAGTGCGAAAAGGCGGCAGCCGAGCTCTACACCGATCTCGCAGAGGTCTACTCACATGTGCCCGAAGTCCACCGGATGTTTCAGGTGCTCGCGCAGGAGGAAGCCCACCACAAGTTCACCATAGAGCGAGAGTACGACGACAACGTGTACACAGAGGCTTGACGTTCAACTGGAAGTGGGGCATCGAAGGATGGCAAAAACGTCTGGTCCAGAGCGAGTTGAGAAGATGGCCAAGGTGTTGGAGAACTGGCAGAAGCTCGAACGCAAAGCAATGGACGATGCAGCGGCGATAATCGAAGAGTCGGACAACGCCCTGGTTTGTATGATCATGTCAATCATCAGACACGACTCGCTCTTGCACCATCGAGTGCAGCAGTTCCTTTTGGAGAGCATTACTGAAGCAGACATCCCGTTGACTCGGGATGATCTCGCAGACATTTGGGATAGGATCGAACAGCACGATCGACTGGAGAAGAGGACGATCGCCATGGCTGAAGAACTACGCGACCAGGCTTGGTCGCCGATCCACAAACAGCTACTCAACTACTTATTGGAAGACGAAAAGAAACACGACCGGCTCCTTGACCAACTTCGAGAGGTAAAAGTCGGCATGTCCAAAACCTCTGGGGGCTAATCGAGCCGACACAAGACATCGAACCACGATTATTGGAGACACGGAATGGCAAGCACTAAGGACAATCTGGAGGCTGCGTTTGCAGGTGAGAGCCAGGCTTTTCAGAAGTATACGAACTATGCTGACAAGGCAGACAAAGATGGATTCCCGAACGTAGCGCGCTTGTTGAGGACAGCTGCTCAGGCAGAGAGAATTCACGCAGGTGGGCATCTTGCTGCGCTCGAAGGAATTGGGTCGACAGCAGAAAATCTGAAGGCTGCGATAGCCGGCGAGACGTATGAGTACACCGAGATGTATCCTCCAATGCTCGACCAGGCAGTTGCCGAAGATCACGCCGCGAAGCGGATGTTTGCGATGGCTGTGAAGGCCGAGGAAGTGCATGCCGAGTTGTATAAGAAAGCGCTCGAGGCTGTCGACCAAGGGAAAGACCTCACGGAAACAGAGTTTTATCTTTGCCCCGTTTGCGGACACATAGAGTTCGGCGCCCCGTCGGGCAACTGTCCCATCTGCGGAACGCCTGCAGACCGTTTCACACTGATTTGAATGAACCGACGTATGCATGACGGTAGGGCGGGATTCGAGTCCGGAATCTCCGCCCTATTGTGTATGACTCCCACATACGGAGCAAGAGAGCCCCTGAGTTTCCCGGCGCGGAGAGACTGTGAGCGCCGCACACCGGCTTGCGAAAGGATGGCATTATGCCTGAGAAGGTCATAGAAGAATTCACAATACCTCGTCTAGAGATCTTGGACGAGGACGCAAACCTGGACGAATCGCTGGAGCCGGAGTTGAGCGAGCAGCAACTCGTCGCGATGTACAGGGCAATGCTGCTGGCGCGAATGGGCGACGAACGGAAGCTGAAGCTACAACGTCAAGGGCGTATCGGGACTTTTGGCCCATCAATCGGCCAGGAAGCCAGCGTTGTAGGACCTGCATTCGCGATGGGTGAG
>CAYTDU010000084.1:0-12484 GCA_964436395.1 uncultured Gemmatimonadaceae bacterium
CTTTGTTATAGGGATAATTGACTTTTGGTTATTGGTTGAGATCATTGCCTGCTGGAATTCGAAAGCTGAATTCATGCATGAAGAGTATGCCGACCTGACATGACCGTGTCTAGGTATTAGCCGATGGAGAGGTTTTGAGGGAGACGCTCGGCGATTTCGCTTGCGTACGGGTGGCGGGTGCCCTATGGGCACCCACTAGCGTCACCCGCAATCCGCTGCCCCACCACCACGTTTGAGCCGAAAAATCCCGTACCTGCGCCACGTAGGCTAGGAATCCTGACAGTCCCGCTCGGATGGAAGGCTCCGCCCCGCACCCAGTTTGTGAGGTTACGATCGGCGGCAGTGACGTACACCGAAGCAACCCAGTCGGGTTGTATCCCGTCGTCTACCAGGGTGTTGAGCGCGGCTGTGTAGTCGAAGTCGTCCTCGTCGGCATCCAGGAAAAAATCATCCGGATACGCGACCGCCGTGTCGCTCTGGGATACAGCAATTGACGAATAAACAACCGAGTCCACGGGGTTCTGAACGCCAAGTGCCGAGAGATCGGAAGCGATACCGGACAGCTCGATGGTCGTTACGTAGTACCACGTGCCTTCGGATTGAGTCCAGACAAAGTCCAGCGCGCCGGCTACCACCGCACAGGCGCCGCCGTTCGGCTGTACCATTTCGAATGTCTCGGGCACCTGAGTTCCACCTTCGATGCGGCCGCCATCCACCAGATCGACCTGCAGCACGAGGCGATCCGATGGCTGGACGAAACCCGGGTCAACCGTGGTTACGTAGCAGCGTCTAGGGTCGGCCGGGTCGGGCGGGGCATCGCCGTAGATGCACGCTTCATCCGCGGCCTCAGTGAGTAGAACCTCTGCACCGTCGTCTGCCAGGACACGCACTGTAGCTTCAGGTCCATCTGGGTCTATCCCCGGTGCACCAACCGAACCATGCAGCAATGCGATTATGGTGCCGCCGCCCTCGGGTCGGATTCGCGCGAGCGCTTCAACCACGACGTTCGGCTCGATTTCGGTGATCGTGACCTCGGTGAGTTCACAGGCGCCGGCCGAAAGGCACAGTAGCAGGCACAACCCCGACGCCCGGATGGAGGTCGGCAGTGACGACAGTCTTGCTTGTGTATTCATCAGAACGAGATCTCCACGCCGAATGTTGGCAGTACGGGGAACATCGCAACTCCTTTTCGCGTGGGCGGCGATTCGTCGAACTCGTGGAAATAGAACATCGCGTTGCGCTTGTTGGTGACATTTAGAACGGAGAGGTAAGGCGTGATACGGCCCCACGACTTCTCGTAGGTTTTGCGGAAGCTCAAGTCGAGTCGGGAATAGTACGGATAGCGGGCGCCGGCACGCGGGCCCAGAATTATCCCGTACTCGTATTGTAGAGACTCGTCATCTTCGTCCAAATACGTTGCCGCCTCGAGACGCCCGTCACCGATCCCGTAGCGAGTCTCGTATAAGCCGTATTGCCCAATCGGCTCTGTATACGGCATGCCCGTGCCGAAGTTGAATCTAAGCCCCGACTCGACACCCCAAATCGTTTCGTACCTGAGCACCAGATCGATGTCGAGTCGCCTGTCGAAGATAGCTGGCGACTCGATATCAGGGGCCGGCTCCAGGCCGGAGAGAATATCCGGAAATGTACGATTTGCTTTGAGCCAGGAGACGGCGAGCCAGCCTGTGACGCCTTCTCCTGTCCTACGCAAGAACAAGTCGGCGCCGTATGACGTACCGTCTCCACGGAGCAGATAGTCTGAGGCGTCGTTGGGGTCGTAGCTGTTGTTCAGAGTTGTCAAACCATCGAAGAGCCGCAGGTAACCTTCGATGGAAGCGAACCAGTGCGATCCGAGGTATTGCTCATACCCGACTTGCACCTGATTCGATACGACAACAGGGGCCTGCTCGCCTGTTAGTAGCCAGTTGTCGACCCCGATGGGGAGTTGCTCGTCGCGCAGTGAGTGCAGGAATTGCGTGTACCTGCCGGCGGCCAACTTGATTGCGGCATTTTCGCCGCCGAGAAATCGCTTCACCGCCAAGCGTGGGCCGGGTTCCCATTTCGCTTCTCCGGTTTGCGGCCTCCAATGATCGAACCGCACCCCGGCCTCCACGAGCCAGCCGTGGTCTGCCCAGTTCGCCTGCAGGTAACCGCTGTGTAACCAACCGTCACCAAAGGAACCGTCGAATCTGGCATTATTCACGTCCACGAGATTTTCGTACTCCAGCCGCTCGGTTCCGACGCCGGTGCAAATCGTCCAGCTTTGCCCGAGGTGTTCCTCTAGGTCGATGCCGCCGCGAAACGCTTCGATTCCTGACCGGAGCACGAGGTCGAAGCCCGAGTCTTCGACATCCAATCCGAACTCGTTGTTGAAGCGGCTGTAGCTCGAGTGCACCTCGACAAAACCGCCATCTGCTTTTGGAGCCGTCCATCGCGCACCCACAACGTCATTACCGAGTGTCCAGTCTAGGTTGATCTCGCTGTCGGTTGAGTCTTCCTGGAGGAATTCCGGGTCGGGATTCAGGACATCTCGTCCCGAGTACGCTGTGATCTGTAGCCGGCTGCCCCCTGCGGTCCACGCTTCCAGCACGCCCTGACCGTCGACGAGGTGATAGGGAACCTCGGTGTCGCCGCTGGAGAGCTGGTCGATATACGAACGCCTTCCGCTCACCCTCCAGCGCATCGACTCAAAGCCGATAGCGTTCGCCAAAACGTCGGGAACGCGCCAACCGAGAGCTAACCGCGATGCGAGCAGTGATACACCGATGTCACCGTGCAGATCGCCGTCTCCCGCATCGGACTCGACTGTGAGCACCGACGACACGCGTCCTCCATGCTCGGCGGAGAACCCGCCTGAGAGCAATTCGGCCCGCTCCATCATGTCGGAATTGAACACCGAGAACATTCCGAGCAGGTGGAACGGGTTGAAGACCGGTGCACCGTCGAGCAGGATCAGATTCTGGTCCGCCGAGCCGCCACGCACGTTGAACGCGGCGGTGAAGTCCGATGTCGATACGACACCCGGCAGCACCTCCACAGCCCTAACTGGATCGGGTTCTATGAGCCCGGGCACCCGCTTCATGTCCGGCCCTGTTAGCGTTCGGCGCGTCGTTCCTGCGTTCTCAATGAACCGCACCCGTTCGATGGCCTGCTCTGCATTCACCCGCACCTCAATCGGCTCGAGCGCTATCGGTGCGGCCGCGAGTGTGATGTCGAGTGTCAGGGTTTGGCCCCGCGTCAAAGTGACCTGCGACGTGTCGGGCCGGTAGCTGATACGTCGTACGCTCAACCTGTACGTTCCGGCCGCGAGACCGGCTATCCGGTACTGGCCGAGTGGACTCGTCTCGCGGACACCAACGCGCCTCCCGTCTTGCGTCGAGACCTGCACGATCGCGCCTGCCAAGGCACCGCCTCTTACGTCGCGCACTCGGCCCTCGAGAGTGGCCGTCTCGACCTGCTGCCCGGTGAGCGCATGGGGCGAGGCGACAATCGAGGCGACCAACAACGACACGAACAACGTCCCACTCGACGCTGCACTTTTTGTGGTTGGCTTACTCATCAAACATTCTCCAGTATCCTCACAAGACACATCCCGTGTTGATAGTGCCCAAAGCCGGGAATCGTTCCCGCGGTGACCGCAGACTACTATGGCCCTGGCCCCGCGCACATCGGCCATACGGCTTGACTCTGCCGATCTATCGGAGGAGGTTCAGCTCACACTCTTGGCCGATGCAACGTACGACTGTGCGGAACGGGGCTGAGTTCGTGGTCTGAGTGTATGAGACGGGGAGGATGTAGTCGGTGAGTGGAGCGGACTGACGCAGTTGTGTTTTACTCAGTGCGGAAACTGCCTCTTCATTGCAGTCCGCAACCGAAGACTTGAGCCGAATGGATGCGAGTGTTTGTTCTGAGAGGGGCTATGATCCAGGCCTGTTGCGACTCTCACCTCCTCCCACCTCTTCCGCTCGTCCCGCCTCTCATTCGACCCCCAGCCGGCCGTAGGTGATAGATGAACCTCAACATCACGAACTGGCTCAGCGACTGAATCCGCGTCTCCTGGATGAAGTTCGATGAGCTGGTGAAATCAATGCCTTGATTCTGGTTCAACAGGTCGAAACCGGACAGCTCCAACTCCGCGCGTTCACCAAGAAAAAGACGCGATACAGATGCTTGCAACATGGCGACATTCTGTGCCGAGCCAAACACGTCTCGGTCGAACACCCTGTAATTCAGTGAGGTGTTGAACGTCCATGAATCTCCGAGATAGTAGGTTCCCCGCGCGTAGTAGGTGGCGTTCGCGTAGCTCTGGTTCAGTTCTTCGTTGATTGAATACCGCACCCTGTTGAACGTTATCCTCCCTCCTGCCTGCACGTCGTAGCGCTCTTTGTCTCGGTTCTCGAGATTCAGACTCACCGTGTTGCGCAGGATACGGCTCTCGTTTTCGGCCTGGTTGATGAACTCCGACTCGGTGGAATAGGTGAGGCTGTTGTTGAGGTTGATCCTCGCACCGAGGAATCGGAATGGCCGACCATAGTCCACGGTTCCGTTCGCAGACCACGAGCGACCTGAATTGACCGACGTAGCACTTTGAACGCCATTCTCGTCCACGTTCCGCGAACGTACGATGTCGTTCGTCGTATACGAGGCGCGCACGGCTGTACGCAGGTTCACGAAACTGAATTGGTCGTAGAAGTGGTATTCGGCGTTCAGCGAATGGGTGTATTCCGGGGTCAGATCCGGATTGCCCGTGTAAACATTGAGCGGATTTGTGTTGTCGGAGAACGGCTGCAGTTCGGTCATCGACGGCTCTCTCGTGGAGGTGCGATAACGGAAATTCAGGTTCCGACCCGGCTCGAATTGGATCCGGTAGTTCACGGACGGCAGGATGTGGGTATAGCCGCTGGTAATCCGTTCGTCGCGATCGATGATGTTTCCGTTCAGATCCGAAGTCTGGGCTTGGAGTCCTAGGACCAGCCATGAGTCTTCCGTGTTGCGGCTGAAACGCAGCCCGCCCTGCAGATAGCTGTAAGTCCGTTCGAATTCCGAGCTCAGCAGCTCGTTGAATACAGTTGTACCTCCCGCGAGGTCGTACACCGTCTTGGTCTGGTCCTCGTCAACAGCGCGCCTCTCGCCGAAGAGCTCGAGCACATGATCTCCACCGAACGGTTGTGTGATTGAAAGCCTCTGTGAATGGGTCAGAGTGTGCCCGAAGCGCGACTGCTCCTGCACCATCTCGTCGTAAGTCAGCACGTCGCCGCGGTCCCGGGTACCGGTCGTAGTAGAGAGGTCACCGTTCATATCGGGTTTGTTGAGGTTAATCCTGGCTTCCGCCACAACGCTGCGTCCGGACTCGCTCAGTCGCTTGCGCCAAGTGAGACTCGCGTTGCCGCCCAGGTCGCTCCCATCGACGACATAGTCGGTATTGGCCGTATTCAGAACTACACCTGTAGTAGCACGAGTCTCCTGAAATTCGACATTGTTGAGCGATGACGAGCTGGCGTTCAAGTTTCCTCGCAGACGCAAGTCGTGACCCTCTGCAAAGGCGTACTGAGCGTTCAAGTTGACTCGGTGGGTGAGATTGTCCGTGTTCTGACTACCGGTTTGGTTGAGTTGCGATGACACCTCGGATCCCAGCAATTGCTGACGTTGGACTTCACTATCCTGCGTGTTGTCCAGGCTACTCAGGAAGTAGCTGGTTCTGATCCATCTGTCTTCTCCAAGATCTCGGCTCGCGTTCACACCGAGCGCCACTGTCTCGGTGATACCGTCGTCTCTGCGCCCTCCTATTTGAACCCCGCCCCCGCGTCCGCGGCCTCCCCCCATAAAGTTCTGATAGTCATCCCACGAGAAACCGGCCTGACTCACGTTGTTGATGTTGGCGATAGCAGCGAGTTGGGTTGTGGGAGAAAACCTGTTGAGGCTGAACCTCTCATCGTACAGTGCCTGGTTGTCTCCCGGAGTATCGGACACTCCGAAAGTGCCTCCGTCGGCCCCCACTGCGCCTGATGCCCTCCCGAAATACCCATGCCTTGCGCCCTCTCTGAGCTGAAGGTTGATCGTTCTCTCTTCCTGTCCATCGGCTATGCCGGTGAACTCCGCCATGTCCGATTGCTTGTCGTAGACTTGCACACGGTCGACGGCTTCGGCGGGCAGATTCCTAGTAGCGATCGTGGGATCGCTTCCGAAGAACTCCTTTCCGTCGACCAGAACGTTTTCCACGTCCTCGCCCTGCGCTTTGATCGACCCGTCTTCATCGACCTCAATGCCCGGAAGCCTCTCGAGCAATTCCTCAACGGTGGCATTGGGGCGAGTCGGAAACGCGGCGACGTTGTAGTCGAGCGTGTCATGTCTGTTCACGAACGGGACGTGCTCCGCGCTCACCACGATCGCCTCCAACTCGTGAGTTAGGATTGCCATCGTGATGGTGCCTGCGTCGACGTCCTCGTCGGTGATCGAGAAGTCCCTCCGGAACGGCATGTGACCGACATGCGTCACCTGAAGGATGTAATCCCCCGCCGGGAGCCGGTTCAGCGTGAAAGCTCCGTTGCCATCGGTCGTCGCAAACTTCGTCAGCACGGAATCAGGGCGGGTGAGGGCCACCACCATAGCCCGTTCCAGGCGAGTACTCGCGGAATCAGTCACCATACCGCGGACATCATACAAACCGGTCTGAGCGGAGGCCGGGGCTCCCAACAGCATCCCGGCCAACACCCAAGCCCAAGCCGCTGGACCGTAATACAGACGTCGAGACACCTTCGCTCCCAACATTACGGTCGCCTCCGTCTCCCGCGGCGCCGCATTCTCAATTCCTCGAGCTTTTCAGCCACGATCTGCTCGTACTCATCGCGGGTAACCTCTTGCCCGTCGTCCGGTGCCTTGATCGCTGCGTCTTCCACACTTGCCAGATTGACCTCCGTGGCGGAGTAGACTGTCTGGCCGGAATCGACTGAAACAGAGAGAATCAACCCCGGTAGGCCGCTAAAGAGACTCGGGCCGGTCGACACTGGTATTTCCGGCGTAAACCAGGCCTCGATCTCGGTACTGTCGTGCGTAGCGGTTGCCTTCTGAACCACATAACCGAGGAATTGACTCTGCTCCGCGGAGAGACGCCACTCGTACCTGGGCATGTTCCCCGCTATGAGAAACTTGCGGCCCATGAACTCTCGGGTTTCGGTGATCGTACCGTTTTGGAGATTCATGTGCGCCTCCAGGAGCGTCTCCTGGTCGCTCCGAGAGGGCGACGCCAACCGGAGCCGACTGACGAAAGCACCGGTGCGAGGTGTCCTACGGCCCGGGCCCTGCTCCTCAGGTTCTGCCTCTTCGGCTGCGGGTGCAGGAACCATGAGTGAAGCCGATTCGTTGAACAGCAGAAGCACGGAGCTGATGTTCGCAGACGGCAGCTGATCCCGAAACTGCTCGAGGCGCTCCGGCACCTCGAAACCATACTGCACCGCGCGATCGAACAGCACGACTCCTGACTGAGCTGAAGTGGCCGCGGGCAATAGGAGGAGGAAGAACGCCAGGAATCCTATCATGATCGACGAATCCTTCTGAAGGAACATGCACTCTATTGTAGTACGCACAATACGATTGGGTCGTTGGGCGAACAGACTGCCTGCACAACCTCTCGCCTCTGTTGCGTGGCGGATTGCTGGCGGGATATGGATACATATTAATTTTGACCCCTGCCTATTGGCAGGCAGGACACGGCCTCACGATTCCAAAACTCAAGTGGTTACTAGATCTCTTTCAGCCGTCCTCTCGGACATCGTGTAAACGAACATCCTCGATGAGGTTGCGGATTCCAATTCAGACTGCAATTTGGAGAGGAATAGTCGGTCGCGCGCGCGACAACCCTCAGTTGCGCACTCACATGAAACCCACCTGATCGGCTCATGGAGATTGGCATGTCAGAGCCGATTGTACAGGAGTTGGCATGATGACCGAACGTGATGAGCCGACACTCCCCGACCAACACAGCTACCCGGCTGGCGAAGACGAGTCGGAGACTCCCGACCGAATCGGTCCGTACCGAATTCTCCAGGTCATGGGTGAGGGTGGGATGGGCATCGTGTACGATGCCGAACAGACCGAACCGATCAACCGGCGGGTGGCTCTCAAAGTCATTCGGCTTGGCATGGACACGAAACAGGTGGTTGCCAGGTTTGAAGCGGAACGCCAAGCCCTGGCCGTGATGGATCACCAATGCATCGCGAGGGTGTACGACGCCGGTGCGACAGAATCGGGGCGCCCGTACTTCGCCATGGAACGAGTCTCCGGCGTGCCCCTTGGGGAATATTGTGACAATAACGGGTTGACGACGATGCAGCGGCTCGAGCTCTTTGTTGACCTTTGCCGCGGCGTTCAGCATGCCCACCAGAAGGGCGTAATTCATCGCGACCTGAAGCCCTCCAACATCCTGGTTACCGAACAAGACGGTAAGGCAATACCGAAGGTCATCGATTTCGGGATTGCCAAAGCAGTTGGCCGATCTCTGACCGATCGAACGCTCGTCACGTCGTTTGGTGAGGCAATGGGGACGCCGGCATACATGAGCCCCGAACAGGCAGAGATGTCCGGTCTCGATGTCGATACGCGTACCGATGTTTACTCACTCGGCGTGGTTCTGTATGAGCTGCTTGTCGGTGTACTGCCGATCGACCCGAAGGAAATGGGGCTCCCTGGATTCATCGCTCAACTCGTACTTCGGGAAACCAATCCACCAACACCAAGCTCGCGAGTGAGCAGTCTCGGCGCCAAAAAGGACTTCGTAGCCAAGCAGCGACACACCGATGCCAATGCTTTGCAGCGGCAACTACGTGGCGACATCGATTGGATTACGATGAAAGCGCTGGATCCCGACCGCTCGAAGCGGTATGAGACTGTGAACGGCCTGGCAACAGACATCGAGCTCTATCTTCGGGACGAGCCAGTATCAGCTAGACGCCCAAGCGCCAGATACCGAGCCATGAAGTTTGCGTCGCGACACAAGGTGGGAGTCGCTGGCGCGGTCGTCTTGGTACTGATTCTTGCCGGGTCGTCAGTTACTATGACCCTCAGTCGGAACCGAGCGGTTCGTGCCGAAGCGCGAGCGCGCATGGAAATGGCCAAGTCCACGGCGATAAACGACTTTTTGCAGCGGATGTTGTCCTCGGCCAACCCCTGGGTAGGAGGTCGCGATGTCCGGGTAGCCGACGTGCTAGACCAATCCGCCGAAGAAATCGACTCGGTCTTTGGCGATCAGCCTGAGGTGAGGGCTGCAGTCGAACTCACGGTCGGTCGAACATACCGTGGTCTGGGGATTTACGATGCCGCGGAATCGCATCTCATGGACGCTGTGAACTTGCGCCGCGAAATTCTTCCTGAGGGCAATCCTGATATCGCTGAGAGCGTAAACGATCTCGGCGTATTGCGGTTCCAAATGGGTGACTTTGCTGCAGCCGATTCGCTGCTCAGAGAGGCGTTGGCCATCCGCATGGAAGCGTTCGGCGAGGAGAACTTGGAAGTAGCCGAGAGCATGCACAACCTCGCAGCAGTGAAGACTCAGCTAGGGGATTACGCGGCCGCCGATTCGCTCTACAGCACATCCCTCAATACCAGGGAGGCATTGTTGGGTGAAGAGGATTTACTCGTTGCTGAGAGCATGAGCGGTCTCGCAACCCTCTTGTTCACAACCGGGGAGTATGCCGAAGCAGAATCGCTGTTGCGCAGCGCATTGGAAATGCGCCGCAATATTCAGGGTGAACACCTAGACGTGGCAATGGTCGCGAATGACCTGGCCATGACACTCAGAGTACTCGAGCGGTATGATGAAGCTGAGCCACTCTATCACGAAGCGGTCAGGATCAATCGAAGCTTGTTGGGTGATGAACATCCGGCTGTCGCTCAGAGCATCAACAATCTTGCGGTGTTTTTGTGGAGGAAAGGAGAACTCCAGGAGGCCGAACGCCTGTTGCGCGAGGCCCTGGCGATGAACAGAGAGTTGCTCGGTGACGATCATCCTGACGTAGGGTCTAATCTCAACAACCTTGCGTTAATTCTCAGGGACCAAGGTAATCTCGCCGAAAGTGAGCGACTGTTTCGTCAGGTTTTGGCAATCGACCGAAACACCATCGGAGACAGTCACCCCGAGATTGCACGGAGGCTCAACAGCCTGGGTGCAACGCTGACGTTGGCGCGGAAGTTCGGCGAAGCCGAACGAGTGTTTCGAGAGGCGCTGAGGATACAGATTGAGAACTTCGGCGCAGATACCTGGCAGGCGGCCACGGCTAAGAGCCTGCTTGGAGATTGCCTAATCAAGTCCGGTCGATTCGCGGATGCAGAGCCTCTCGTTGTAGAGGCATTCGAGATCATCAGAGCAGAATTTGGTGATCAACACGGACGGACTCGTGCTGCCTTGAGTCGGGTGATAGCGGTTTACGAAGGGCTTGGGGACGCGGAGAAGGTTGCTCAGTATGGGGCGATGCAATCGACTTAGCGACTTGAGATGTAGAGGGCGAGCCCAGGATTGGACTCGCCCTGCAACATCACACGGCCCATGCGTCTGCAGGCTACGGTTGTCCTACTATCCCCAGAATATTTCCCGGACCGTCAAACAATATCGGCAAATACATGAATAGATTGGTGCCGATTACTGCATCGACGCGACGAATCGTTCCAGTGTGCGGATCATCATACATCTGTCTTATCTCGGGGGTAGTCCGCTCATCCACGCAGACCACAGCGTTTTCAATTGTGTACGCACCACTACCGGGTGTTGCTCCGAACAGAGTGATGCGGTCAACCGCATACCCCTCGTTACCAGGTATCTCTTCCCAACATTCTTCAACACCGCCGGTGAACCTGCCGTTTGTGGACCGTTGTAATCCCAACGCAGCCGCTAGTTCGGTGTTGATGAGTGTCCTGGGAGCACCTGTATCGTAGAAAAACGCAAGCGGTGCGTCGACAGTCTGGTCATCAGTAACCACCTCTTGCCCGTGCCCAAACGCCACGTTGCGAATGAAGTACTTCTGGCCTTTGGTGGCCCCGTCTACCAGCGACGGATCAGTTGATCCAAAACGTTCAAGCTGTAGTACTAGGCCCGGATCAGGCACCTGATCTTCCGGCATGAAGAACTGGATATTGGGCGCCTGCAAATTGGCACAGTACGTACCTTCGCAGTATGGACCGCGAGTTACCACGTCGGTGAAGTTAATCAGTGCCAGCACCTCATTGGCCACCGGGGCACCTATCAGCGTTGCACCTGGATCATAGCGGTTGGATACGTTGGCGGGACCCACCCGAACGTCTAGCACTTCTGCTTGTGCACCTCCGGTGGAGCCGTATGGCCCTAGCGGTGCTTCGAGCGAAGCAGCATCAACAGCAGCGAGGCCATTGATGCGCACACGCGTGTCTTGGTGTGCATTTCCGTCACTTGCTGTGCCAATGTTCAGCGCGGCCGCATCCGGACCGGTGATAACCACTATATCGGCCCCTGTGTCAAAGTACGAGAACAGATAACAGGGTGGCGTTGGTGTAGTGGCACAGTTGTCCGTACCGCCGACGGGATAGATGTCATTCCCAGTAGCGGCATCAGCCAGCGTAAACAAATGGACAGGCAGATACCCAGATCTGCCGACCGTAGTGCCGTCGAACAGATACTGCTGGCCAGTTGCCTCAACTGTGAGCGTGACTTGGATTGCGGTACCTGTTTGACCGCCGTCAGCGAACGCAGGTATAGTCGCGTTGTAAACCCCGGGATTGAGCGCCGTGGCCAAGCCGGTGTTTAGAGTGAGCGTCAAGAACTCGATCGATCCCGGCTCTACTGTCAGATTAGTGATAGTGGCTTCTAGCCAATTCGACGCGTTGGGGCCGTAGTAAATCTCAATGGGTTCGAGACTCGACGGGCGTCCGCCTATGTTCTCCAGCGCGACGGTCTCGGTGATGTCGACCACTTCTCCGCCATACAATACAGCGAAGGAAACCTCGTGGGGATTCACGGATACTATTCCCGGCATCGAGAAATGCGCCGTTACATCCCTGTTCCCAGTCATCACAAATGTGCAAGACGGCTCCGTGGTGCACGCGAAATCTGCTCCAGTACCAGACCACTCTTCGAACCGTCCGTCCGGGAAATAGGTCTCTTCCGCTACGAGCGTCACTTCGGTCCCCAACGGGTATACTGCCTCGCACGGTTCGTCGAGATAAGAGCAAGCGATCGACGGCGTTACACCCTCGGAATTGACGTCACCCCTACCGCCAGCTACGTGCACTGTCAGTGTCCCCGGAGTATTCCCCGCCGTCACAGCCAACGTGACTTGTACAGCAGTCACAAATATCCCGTCGTCGTGTAGGACCACCGTCGCATCGTAATCACCGATCGGAAGTGTATTGGGAAGTATGGACAGAGTGAGTGTCTCTTCCTCCCCCGGTTCTACCTCGTTATCAGTAATCACGGCCTCCAGCCACGGGTCGACATCAGGAGTGTATTCAATGACGTCTGTCC
>CAYTDU010000085.1:0-12349 GCA_964436395.1 uncultured Gemmatimonadaceae bacterium
GCCAGCGCGTGCAGCAGCCATGATACCCAACAGCGGCATCCCGATCCCCGTAATCAGAAAACCCAACAACGAGAGCGACCACGTTGTGCCGGCCAGCAGGCCCATGAAAGGCGGGAAGATCAGATTGCCAGCGCCGAAAAACATCGCAAAAAGTGCAACCCCAACGACTACGACGTCCGTTGTCTTCTTACCCATGTACGTGTCTCCCGAAAAATCTCTTGTGAAGCTCGCTTCCGAACCTAACGAGAATCCCCGCGTTGCCAAGTCGGGCAGAGAGAAGAACCTCTTGCTATTGCCCATTGGTGCTCGGTCGAGTCAATTAAGTGCTACACCAGAAAATCAGAGGAATTGGCAATGAGGAAGGTATCGCACGGCATAAATGGCATCACGTTCGGTCTTCTGGTGAACGTCTGTTGCCTTTTCGCTGCCCCAATAAACGCCCAACAGGGGCCGCTGACGGTAGCTGAATCCAGCGGGTTCACCGCAACCTCACGCCACACCGATGTGACCGCATTCATTCACGAACTCCAGAAGACCAGTTCGCATATTCGGGTGGAGACAATCGCGACAACGGCAGAGGGACGTCAGGTGCCGATGATCGTGATCGGCGATCCGGTTCCAACCTCGCCCGCGGACCTGAAGTACGACGACCGCGCCGTAGTATACATTCAGGCCAATATCCACGCCGGAGAGGTCGAAGGTAAGGAAGCTGCGTTGATGCTCGCGCGAGACATCCTCAATGGTTCTGCTCCGTCCTACCTTGACAGGCTCGTCATCCTGATCGTGCCGAACTTCAATCCCGACGGCAACGAGAGGATCAGCACCGAGAACAGGACCAACCAGCATGGTCCAGAACAAGGCGTCGGGATCCGCTACAATGGACTCAACCTCGACCTGAATAGAGACGGCATCAAGCTCGAGGCCCCCGAGGTACAGGGATTGGTTGAAAACGTATTGCTGCGCTGGGATCCGGTATTCTTCCTGGACAGTCATACGCACAACGGTTCATATCACGAAGAACCGGTAACGTGGACATGGGGTCTGAATCCGAACGGCGACCGCGCAATCATGAACTACATGGAGAGCACACTGCTCCAGTACGTGACGGAACGGATGCGCGAGGCGTATGGATTCCTCACGATACCTCACGGAGACTTCATGAACGTGCGAGAGCCGACTCGCGGGTGGATTCCCCTTGGTCCTCAACCTCGGTACCTGAGCAACTATGTGGGTTTGAGAAACAGGTTGTCGATATTGAACGAAAACTACCCGTACGCCGAGTACGAGACGCGTGTACAGGGAGCGTATTCGCTGTTCCTCACATTCCTGGACCATCTGCATGCGAACAAGGATGTTGTCGTCCAGCTGGTCAGGGATGCAGACCGCAACACCATCGCACGCGGCGCCAATCCCGGTGAGTCAGACGGCATAGTGGTCGAGTTCGAGCGAGCACCAATTGAGCAGCTGCTGACAATACGTGGATACGAGATGGAGCTCGTGGAGGGTTACGGCGGCAGGATGCGGGGCAGGCCTACCGACCAAACCGTCACCTACAACGATGTTCCGTACTACTCCAGATATACTCCGACTCGCACAGTGCCATTTCCCCACGGATATTTCATCGCCGTCAGCGATGAAGCCGTAATTGACAAATTGATGCAGCACGGAATTGCAGTGGAACGGCTGCTCGCGCCAGCCACAACGACTGTCCAATCGTTTGCCGTGAGCGGCGTTACACCGTCCAGCCGCGCGAACCAGGGCCACTACACTAGCTCGGTCGAAGGCGAATACAGTACCGACCAGAGGGAGTTCCCTACCGGAACCTACTATGTGAGTACAGCACAACCGCTCGGTACGTTGGCGGCCTACATGCTGGAGCCCGAGACCGACGACGCTCTCGTGGTGTGGAACTACTTTGATCGATATTTGACCAGGCAGTGGAGCGTGGAACCCCAGGAATATCCGGTGTTCAAGCAGATTGAACAGATACACCTCGTCAAGGAACCGGTAGACGTACGACGCTGACCGGGAGAAGCCCATGGCCGAACTCAAGATCTCGCCGTTTCGCACCACCAAGGTACTGCGCGCACAGATCGACGAGTTGCTCGACGTGGTATCCAAGGCCGCGCTCGCATATAAACACGGGATGAGCCACGTCATTCGATCGTCCTGGGATGACGAAGCCGAAGAGCGGTTCGAGCAGGTGAGCAACTTCGAGACCAGGGGCGATCAGTTGCACGACATGATCGGACGATCGCTGTTCTCAGAAATGCTGTTGCCCGACCGATCTGGGGATGTATTGGGGCTTTTGGGTTCCCTGGACCGTCTACTCGACGAAATGGAGAAGGGCTTCGTCGTGGCACGGATAGAACGTCCCACAATACCGGATGAGCTACACGAAAAGTGGCTGGGCTGCATCGCGATGGTTGCCGACACTATCGACCAGGTGGTGTTGGCAGCTCGCAGTTATTTCCGCGACCCTCAAACCGCGTTGGATCACATTCACAAGATCCATTTCTTCGAGAAGGAAACACAGCGCGCTGCTCTCCAGATAATGGAACAGGTATTCAGATCGGATCTGCCGCTCGACCAGAAAATGCAGATTCGCGGACACATTTGGTTGGTCTATCGCCTCGCCGATGTAGCGGATGATGCCGGCGACGAGCTGGCAATCTATGCCGTGAAGCGGTCAGTGTAGACAAGGAACTGGACGTAGTAATGGGCCTCTCTTTCGTAGTCTTCCTTTCGAGTGGCCTTTTCCTGGGATGGTCTCTGGGGGCAAATGACGCCGCCAACGTATTTGGCACAGCGGTCGGCAGCCGAATGCTTCGCTTCTCGACCGCGGCGGCAGTATGTGCGGTATTTGTCGTGATCGGCGCCGTTGTGAGCGGCGGAGGACCATCACACGGTCTCGGTCGGTTGGGCGAGGTCAACGCGCTGGGAGGTTCATTCACAGTCGCGCTTGCTGCCGCCGCGACTGTCTACGGCATGACGAAGTTTAGCCTGCCGGTGTCCACGACGCAGGCGGTGGTCGGCGGCATTCTTGGGTGGAGCTTGTTCAGCGCGACGGCCATCAACTGGGTAACACTGTGGAGAATTCTCGGAACATGGGTGGCATGTCCCATACTCGGAGCAGTGTTCGCGTTGGTGCTGTACCAGTTGACTACCTTGGCCATACGGGCGGTGAAGCCGCACATTCTCTATCTGGACCAATGGACCAGGATAGGCTTGCTCGTTGCTGGGGCCATGGGTGCGTACTCACTCGGCGCGAACAACGTCGCAAATGTGGTGGGCGTGTTTGTGCCGGCATCACCGCTTGAAAATGTCACCTTCGGCAGTTCTTTCACGCTGACCGGTCAGCAATCTTTGTTTCTGCTCGGCGGGCTCGCAATTGCCGTAGGCGCTTTCTTCTCTCGGCGGGTGATGATGACTGTCGGCAAGGACATTGTATCGGTGGGGCCAGTCGGGGGTTGGGTGGTGGTGATGGCGCACGCCCTAGTTCTGTTCGTGTTCTCATCTGAATCGTTGCAGACATTGGTGGCCGGCATGGGCCTACCCCTGATCCCGCTCGTCCCCGTATCGAGTTCACAGGCAGTCGTCGGTGCGGTATGCGGACTGGCGCTGGCCCGTGGTGTATGTGGTATGCGGCAGATCAGATGGACCGTCCTCCGGAACATCGCCATTGGCTGGGTCGCGACCCCAATAGTCGCCGCAACCATCAGCTACATCGCGCTGTTCGTGGTTCAGAACGTGTTTGAGCAGGTAGTGTTTGTGTGAGTGCAGAGTGCAGAATGCAAAGTGCAGAGCCGCTAACCTGCACCTTTAACGAGCGGCTCAACTACTTGTATCGCTGACACCGCATCCACCCCCGTGAAATGCTTGATCTGCTGACGGCACGAAAAACCGGGTGCCACTACCACCGTTCCATTGTCCCTGTTTCGGATTGCCGGAAACAGCTTGCGCTCACCTACCGCCTTCGAGACTTCGTAGTGCTCCTTTTCGTATCCGAACGATCCCGCCATACCGCAACATCCGGCATCGGCATCCTCAACCTCACAGTCTCGTATTCGTGACAAAAGGTCTATTACTGGTCCTGTCCCAACCAGTGCTTTCTGGTGGCAGTGTGCGTGGAGCAGAATCTTGGTTGGGCCGCCGGCCGCAATCCGGCCAACATCCTCAGCGACCGCAGAGATAGCTTCTTCCGCCCATTGCTCCACAGTCTTTACTGCGGCTGCCACTGTTTGCGCCTTCTCCTTCAACTCACCGCGGAGCAAGAGTGGGTGATCATCCCGCACGGCGGAAAAGCACCCCGGCTCACAGAATACGATTGGGACGCCGGCCTCAGCGAGGGGGAATAGTGTCTTAGCCGTTGCTGCAGCTTGCACCTTGGCCTGATCGAGGAACCCCTTCGAGATCAGTGGACGTCCACAACAAACTCGAGGCGGAACGACCACGTCAATCCCCAGCTTCCTCGCCAGCTTGACCGTCGCGATGCCATGTTCGGGCTCGTAGTGATTAGTGAACGTATCCGCAAATACCGCGACCCTCTTTCTCCCTTCCCTCTTCTCCCTTTCCTCTTCTTTCTTCCACCATTTCACAAACGTCGCTCGCGCAAACCTGGGTAGTTCCCGCTTCGGATGTATGCCCAACGCTGCCTGTCCCAGCAACTGCTTGACCGGATTCTTCAAACTCCAATTAGAGAGAGGCGCCAGCCTACTGCCCCAGACTGCGGCACGTTCTGCCGCCGCGAGGATTCGCGAGCGGAGGGGCGCACCATGTTTCCGAAGGTACTGATAGAGGAACTCGCTCTTCATGCGCGCCATGTCGACGCTGGTGGGGCACTCCGATTTGCATGACTTGCATTCGAGGCAGAGATCCATCACCGGGTATAGCGCCGGGTCGGTCAGGCCCAGAGGTCCCAGCTGGCCCGAAATCGCGAGCCGCAGGGCATTAGCCCTCCCTCTAGTGCTGTCCTTCTCCTCCAGGGTGGCCATGTATGAAGGACACATCGTACCTGAGAGCGTTTTTCGACACGCTCCCACGCCACCGCACTGCTCGGCCGCACGCGAGAGTCCTCCAAAATCGGAGAAGTCGAATGCCGTGTCGATTTCGTTCGTTTGGTATTCGGGGCCGAACTTCAGGTTCTTCGTGATGGGTTCGGCATGAACGATTTTGCCAGGGTTGAAAACACCGGTGGCGTCGAACGCCTTCTTGATCTCGCAGAATGCATCGTAAATCACCGGACCGAACATCTTGCGTTGGAACGGAGAGCGCACCAGCCCGTCGCCGTGTTCGGCCGACAGAGCACCGCCGAATTCGAGCACCAGGTCAACAACCTGTTCCGCGATCCGCTCGAATTGTCCCACCCCTTCCACGGTTTTCATGTTGATCGCAGGCCTGATATGCAACAGCCCGACCGATGCGTGCGCATAGTAGCTAGCTGTGGTTCCGTTCTCCCTCACTAGCGCATCGAACCGGTCGATGTACTCGGGAAGTCGCTCGGGCGAGACGGCAGTGTCCTCGACGTACGCGATACCTTTGGTGTCCCCGGTCTCCGACATGGCCAGACCAAGTCCCGCCTGCCGCAATTTCCAAATTCGCGCCTGCGCGGCAGAGTCGATTGCCCGATGCATCTTGCGGCTCAGGCCGCGCTCTCTGAGATCTGCCTCCAGGCGATCGACACGCTCCGGCAAGACGTCCGCAGAATCGCCGGAGAACTCCACAATGTGCATTGCGGCGGGATCACCCTCAATAAAGTCCCTGAGCGGCTCGAACTCTCGTTTTCCACGAGTCTGGTCGAGGAGGTTCTTGTCCATCAACTCAACGGCAGACGGCTTGTGTTCGAGAATAAACTGCACAGCAAGCATGGCGTCCGGGAGAGTCTCGAACTGAGGAACGCAGAGTACCTTGGCTTTCGGTGGCTCAACCAAGCGCAGCTTTGCGTTCAAGACAACGCCCAGCGTACCCTCCGATCCTACAAAGAGTTTGCAGAGGTCGAATTGGCCGTTCGAGGGAACGAAATGGTCGAGATTGTAGCCACCCACCCGCCGTCTGATCTTGGGATACCTGCGTTCGATTTCGCCCGCGTGGTTCTCCGCCAGGCTACGAACGGCTCGATAACAACGACCTTCGAGATCGTCGGAGGCACACTTGTGATCCAGTTCCGCGGCGTCGAGCGGTCTCGCCGTAATCACACTGCCATCGGCCAGCAACACCGTAAGTTCGAGCACATAGTCGATGGTCGACCCGTAAATGATTGACCGCGTACCCGAAGAGTTGTTGGCAACCATACCGCCAATGGTCGCTCGGCTGGCCGTGGAAATATCGACCGGCAATTGAAGCCCGTGAGGTTTCAAGAAGTGGTTGAGTTCATCCAGAACGATGCCGGGTTCGACGACCACCGTCTTGGCATCGGCGTCGAGATCCAAAACTGCCCGCATGTACTTCGAGAAATCGATTTGGACGCCTGGGCCAACCGCCTGGCCGCTCTGCGAAGTACCTCCACCCCGAGGTGTGATCGACACGTTGTGTTCGCGACACAGTCGAACAGTTTCGATCACGTCTGCCACAGACTTGGGTATCACTACACCTGTCGGGAAAATCTGGTATACACTTCCATCAGTCGAGTAAATGGCGCGCGATATTTTGTCGAAACGGACCTCACCCTGCAGTGCCGAACGAAGCGCCTGCTCCAACGGTGACACAGAATCAGACTCTGCCAACTAGTCCTCCCACGCGATCGTGAAAACTCGAGATACTCAAACTAGCCCGGCCGCCCACATCATCCACACCGTCGCAAACGATGCGACACCTCCGACGAAAGTCACACCACCAAATCCCAACAGTGCTTCCTTCACCTCGAGTCTGCTGAGTGACGTGCACACCCAGAAGTAGCTCGAGTTGACGTACTTGATGATCACAGACCCTGACGCACCGGACAGCATGGCTGCCTCGGGCGAAAGGTCGAGTGCGCCCAACATGGGAGCCACCAATGACCCAGCCGTAATCACTCCGACGGTGGTGGAACCAGTGAGCAAGTTGCCGATCACACCGATCATGAATGGAAGAAGGATCGCGGGAAGACTGTACGTTGCAAAGATGTCGGCCACGAAGTGAACTGCCGGAGTCCCTTTCAGTATGGCGCTCAGAGAACCGCCCAATCCTGTTACGACTAGAATCATGGCAGATGTCCTGAGGCCATCCTTCACCCATTGATTGGCTGTCTTTGTCTTGTCGGCTTCAGGCCCAATGTTAATGAACGCAAGCCAAAGGCCGATTGTAAGAGCCACCACAGGCCAACCAATGTAGGCGAGTAAGACTCGAACAAGGTGGCTTTCATCCAAGAGCAGTTTCGCCACGCTCTGTGCGCTAATCAAAATCACCGGTATGACTATTGGAGCGAAGGAACGGAACGTCGACGGCAGTCGCGCATACCCGGAGGTGTCGAGCAGCCCTGCATCCTTGAATTCATCAGACGGCATTGTCTTGATCCTCGGCCCGGCGACGTACTGACCCCATACCCACCCGGCAACCGACCCAACCAGGCATGCGATTGCGCCGAAAATGATCGTCTTCCCAATGTCGGCACCCACGAGCGCCGCAGCCGCCAAGGGCCCAGGCGTGGGAGGCACAATCGCATGCGTGAGCTGCAGAGCCCCCACGAGCCCAACAGACATGGTGCCGATGCTCACTCCCATTGCATGAGCGGCTGAATGTACCAACGGATTCAGGATTACGTATGCAACGTCGGAGAAGATCGCCACTCCAAGAACGAACCCCGTGAGCGTCAAAGCGAATGGCATCCTCTGCGCACCAACCAAGCGCACCATCGATCGAGTTATGACTTGGATTGCCCCTGTATGCCGGAGTGCCTCGGCAATGATGGAACCGAGCACGATAACGATTCCGATCTTGCCGAGTGTGTTACCGAATCCCTGCTCAAAGGCAGCTATGAAGTTGTTACGCTGGATGCCGGGGAGTACTCCGAACAACAATATTGGCAGCAACAGGGCCAGAAAGACGTGCCACTTCCACCTCGCGATTAGGAACAGAAGCAACACGATACACCCCGCGAAACCGACCAACGCGAGGATTACACTCGTGGTGACTGCGGTATCGGGATTCATGCTGTCCGCTATCTCACACGAGTCTACACGACCAATGTTGAAGTGAGGTACTCTAACGCCGCATCAACACCGCCTTTGGAATGCGGCACACCGGCCATGGCGAGACCCATCTCCACACCCGCCAACGTTCCCGCCAGAGTCAGGTCGTTGAGATCTCCGAGATGCCCGATCCGGAACACCCGGCCCTTGACTTTACCGAGACCGGTTCCCAATGACATGTCGAACTTCTCGAGAATCAGACGGCGCAGTTCATCTGCGTCATACCCGTCCGGCATCCACACTGCAGTTAGTACATCCGAGTATTCTTCCGGATTCAGGCAGCAGAGTTCCAATCCCCACGCCGCCACGGCCTTTCGCGTCGCTTCCGCAAGCCGATGGTGGCGTGAATATGTGTTCGCCTGCCCCTCCTCCAGCAGCATGTCCAGCGCCACATCCAGGCCATATAGCAGATTGGTAGGTGGTGTATATGGGAAGAAACCGCGCTCGTTCATGTTCAACACGGCCGCCCAATCCCAGTACGATTTCGCGAAGCCGGCCGATTCGGAAGCTGCGAGTGCTTTTTCGCTAACGACATTGATTCCGAGCCCCGGAGGCAGCATCAACCCCTTCTGGGAGCAGCAGATGGTAACATCCACACCCCATTCGTCGTGGCAGAGTTCGATAGATCCTCCTGAAGAGATGGCGTCTATCATGAGCAATGCTGAATGCCCTGCCGCATCCATGGCACCGCGAACGGCATGTACGCGGTTGGTGATTCCGGTAGAGGTCTCATTGTGCAAAACGAGCACAGCCTTAATCGAACCATCGGTGTCGCTGGATAGCCGCTCATGGACGACGGCGGGATCGACTCCGTGACGCCAATCGCCTTCCACCCATACCACATCGAGCCCCAAGCGCACCGCGACGTTCTTCCAAGCTGTTGCGAACTGTCCCGTTTCAAACGCCAGCACTCTATCACCAGGTGACAGCGTGTTGACAAATGCGGCCTCCCACGCGCCAGTACCCGACGACGGGAACAAGATCGCCGGCCCTGAAGACTGGAAGAGAGTCTTGAGGCGGCCGAGAATTCTCAACATCATTGCCGCAAACTCAGGCCCACGATGGTCCATTGTGGGTTGCGCCATCGCGCGCAAGACCTTGTCCGGCACATTCGATGGCCCAGGTATCTGCAGAAAGTGTCGCCCAGACTTGAACGCCGTAGAGTCTGTCATTCACATGCTCCAGAGAATCGTTGACGATGTTGCGTGTTGTTGTTGGTGATCGCGTGGCGAGAACCAGGGCTCGGCAGGAAGAATCGTTCGTTCAACCAATTACCGCAACGCCCCTACCCTTTCTCCAACAGCCTCTTCGCACGCGCGGGATTGTAAACCCCACAGGGACAGAACCGCGCCATTGTCACGGCTGCATCGTGCGGTGTACGGCGTCCTTCCCTGACCATATCCAACATCTTCTTTGCCAGATTCGCCGAGACCATCCCATGACCACACATCGTGGAAAGTTCCAGCACCTTCCTGTCCGGAAGCAGATCGTGCGGATCGTTGAAACCCAATGAGTACTCCACACTATGCCTCGTTATACCGCACGATGCCACGAGCTCCTTGGCGCCATCCACCGATGCGCTCACGTTCACCGACAACCCCAAGTCCGCAGCGATCAACTCCCGCAGACAAACTTCGGCTTTGGCATTCGAGTCGAACACTGCCGCAGCGGTGGCAGTCCTGTGCACGCTCTCGATGACTGCGGAATGATCTGGCTCGGCATTCCGCCTCCAGTGTATTCTCGGTCCCAAGCTATCCGCTGATCGGTAGCTGCCGAAGTCGGAGTTGCCCATGTTGACTGGGGAATGTTTGGCGCAGATACGCAAGAACTCCTTGAGCTTCTCTAGTGCACCTTCATCGTTTTTACCTTTGCATGGAATGGCAAAGATGACGTAGTCGTCATCGAAGCTTTCCGCATCTCCGTAGCGGTGCAATGTGTTAGTCATGAGCCATGTTGGTAATCCTACCCAATCCCACGTTTGTCTTCGCCCGGTCGAAGCGCACTTCAATGCCTTTTAGAAGTGGTGCCAACACGAGGTCTTCGCCATCCTCAGAACAGCGTGTTGCGACACCGACGGCCACCACGGTATCTAGCTGTCTCGCCGTTGATGCGACTGTATGCAGAACGCCACGCACTTCTTGCGCAGAAGTCTTTAACTCGATTATGGCGGATAAGATCTTTTCGTTGAGAATTTCCGATCTCAGCGTCCCGTTGATTCTGTCTGTCATCAGATTGGTTATCGGGTTCTTGTCCTCGAACCGCACCCCGATGGCGGCTAGCGCTTCAGTCATCGTCTGAATCTGATGGAATCGCACTCCGACACCGGGGCGACCCATTTCGATCACGTATCCTACCTCTCCAACATCCACACGACCCGTGAGATCGTTGGTCTTCACTTCTTCCGTGCCGCGACCGTGTATGCCCGTCGACTCGTGCTCCACCAACGGATCGCTGAATACGCGCCGGACAATTCGTGGCCAGGTGAGATCTTCCATTACGAATGCAGAGGTCGGGCACACATCGGGTTCCGGTTCAAAACGGAGCCTCAGTGCTTTAGCCAATGCACGGATGGTACGGACGATCGTTGGATTCAGCTGTTCCTGGCTCATACCGCGGTAGCACGTACCACACTCGACACACGCGTCGTAATCAATGACTGCACGATTGATCGCCGTGTCGATCACGATCGCGTTCATGGGGCATATGGGCACGCAGTTCGCGCAAGCGACGCATTTGGAGGGGTCTATGCGCATAACCTGCTACCTTCTCCGCGCAGCACCTCTTCTAGCCATCACCGACCGTGCGGGGCGCTTCACAACGACTGCACGTTCCTCGGGTTGCAACGGCATTATTGCCGGCTCCAACCCAGGCACAACATCACGATGAAAGCTCCGCCCCATCAGCTTCTCGATGTCTCGCATCAACAGCCATTCATCCGGTGACATTAACGTCAGTCCTACACCAAATCCGCCCGCCCGCGCAGTTCGTCCAACTCGGTGGATGTAGACCTCGGGGTCGTGAGGCACGTCATAGTTGACGACCATGAGGATGTCGGTCACGTCGATGCCACGCGCGGCAACGTCCGTTGCTACGAGGACACGTGTCTTCCCCGCCTTGAACCGCGCCAACGCCTTGTCGCGGGAGACCTGAGTCTTCCCACCGTGCAGTGCCGTGACGCTGGTCCCTTCTCGACGGAGGGAGTAGGCGAGCTTGTCGGCGCCATACTTCGTTCGGGTGAACACTAGTGTGCGCCCTCCTTTGGGGACCTCCTCCAACATCCTGAGGAGAGCGTGCCGCTTGTTGGCCTTGTCCACCGCGATCAAAATGTGCTCAATGCCATCCGCCACCTCCGCTCGCTTGCCTATTTCCACTTCAGCGTGCTGCCTGAGCGCGCGTTTGGCGAGCCGGTCGACGTCCGCCGAAATCGTGGCCGAGAAACACATGGTTTGACGGTCGGACGGTAGGGAGTCGAGTATACGTTGGACATCAGGTGCGAATCCCATGTCGAGCATGCGATCTGCTTCGTCCAGAACCAAAACCTCTAGCTTAGAGCTGTCAACGTGACCACGCCCCATGTGATCCAGCAAGCGTCCCGGTGTGGCCACAACGATGTCTACGCCCTGCCGTAGCGCTCGAGTCTGTGATGCCATGCCCACACCGCCATATATCGCTGTCGCCTTGAGTTTGGTGTGACGACCATACGCGCGCGCAGAGATCAACACTTGCTCGGCGAGTTCTCGCGTGGGTGTCAATATTAGCGCACGCAGTACACCGTTTGAGTCTCCGTTGAGCCGCTGCAAGATCGGGAGTAGAAAGGCGGCCGTCTTTCCTGTACCTGTTTGTGCCGATCCAACTACGTCCTGACCGGCGAGCCCCATTGGGATAGCCTCAGCCTGAATCGGTGTGGGCTCCGTGTATCCCTCTTCCTCCACCGCACGCAGCAATTCGGGTATCAAACCAAGTAGATCAAACGACATCTGTTCCAATAACGCTCCTTAAAAAAACAACAAATACGACTGGTGACTGCGACGCCACCAGCATGTTCTGAATCGACTGTCTGAACCTGAGGAACGAAACGACGGATAGAAGAAGCGCCGATACCCTATTCCTGAGCGGGTACCATTCTGAAATGGGAGAAGATGCCAGCTCGCGGTTCGCACAACGGCACAAAAGGTAACACACAT
>CAYTDU010000086.1:0-12277 GCA_964436395.1 uncultured Gemmatimonadaceae bacterium
GGTCGGATCTCCATCTGAAGGTGGGTCGACCGCCTACGATCCGCGTTGCTGGTGAACTCAACCAGCTCGATCAGGCTCCGCTCAAGCCCGAAGAGTTGAAGGCATTGGCCGAGCAGATAATGACGCCGCGCCAGGTGAAGGAGTTTGCGGAGCACAAGGAGGCCGACTTCGCCATCGGCGTGCCGGGCGTGGGTCGGTTTCGGACCAACGTGTTCCAGCAGCGAGGTACACTGGCCTTCGTCTTTAGGGCGATTCCCTACGAGGTAAAGAGCATCGAAGATCTGTTGTTGCCGAAGGTATTGGAGACGATCTCGATGAAGCCGCGCGGGCTCGTGCTGGTTACCGGTGTCACCGGGTCAGGCAAGTCCACCACGCTTGCCGCCATGATCCGCGAGATCAATCAGAGCCGCAGGTGCAACATTATCACGATTGAGGATCCGATCGAGTTCCTGCACCGCGATGGCATGGCCAACCTGTCGCAACGCGAGGTGGGGTCTGATACCCTCTCGTTCGATGCGGCACTCAGACACGTGCTCCGGCAAGACCCCGACGTGATTCTGATTGGCGAGATTCGAGACAGGCTCACTCTCGACACCGCCATGAAGGCTGCGGACACGGGTCACCTGGTTTTTTCGACGCTACATACGACTGATGCCACTCAAACCATCAATCGGGTCATCTCCTTCTTCCCACCGCACGAGCACGATGGCGTACGAAACCTGCTGTCGACTGCTCTGGAGGCCGTGATCTCGCTTCGTCTGGTTCCGACCAAAGACGGCAAGAATCGAGTGCCGGCATGCGAGGTGCTCATCAACACCGCGGCAGTGAGAGACAACATCAGAGATGCGGAGAAGGCGCTGAACATCCCCGACCTCATCAAGGAAGGGACGATCCAGTACGGCATGCAGTCGTTCGATCAGTCGCTGATGGATTGGTACCAGAAAGGGACGATCAGCTACGAGAGCGCACTGTTCTACTCCTCAAATCCGAGCGAATTCGCCCTGCGTGTGAGCGGCATCGAAGGCAGCTCAGACCGGACATTCACCGAACAGATGGGTGATGAGGAAATGCCCCGCGGGAGCGATCTCGGCCTCAGCGACGGATTGACACCATAGCGCATGTTTGAGCGAGTATTGATTGCCAACCGCGGGGAGATTGCCCTGCGGGTTATCAGAGCGTGTCGTGAACTCGGCGTCGAGACCGTAGCGGTCTACAGTGAAGCCGATCTCGAGTCGCTCCACGTCAGGTTTGCCGACGACGAGGTGTGTATCGGACCGCCGCCAAGCCGACTCTCGTATTTGAACATACCGCACATTATTGCGGCCGCGGAAATCACGGGCGCCGACGCGATCCACCCCGGATACGGTTTCCTCGCAGAGAGTGCCGCATTTGCCGAGACCTGTGCCGCCTCAAACATCACCTTCATAGGACCGACGCCGGAGCAGATCCGCTTGATGGGCGACAAAGCAGCCGCGCGGAAACTGGTTCAGGAAGTCGGCGTGCCGGTTGTTGCCGGATCAAAAGGTGCCATCGAAGATCCCAATGACGCACTCGAGGTCGCCGTTGACATCGGTTTCCCTGTCATCATCAAGGCGTCGGCCGGAGGCGGTGGCAAGGGAATGCGCGTTGCCGAAGATGCGGAGTCATTTCTAAAGGCGTTCTCTTTGGCTAAGAATGAGGCGCTCGCCGCGTTCAATAGCGCGGAAGTATATGTCGAGAAGTACCTAGCCCGTCCGCGCCATGTCGAGATACAGATTATGGGAGACACAGCGGGCAAGGTGATGCATGTTGGTGAACGTGACTGTTCGATACAACGCCGGCACCAGAAATTGATCGAGGAAACGCCGAGTCCGGGCATCGATCAGGAGACGCGCGAGGCGATGGGTGCAGCGGCAGTGAAGATCGCCGAGGCAGTCAACTATGTCGGTGCCGGCACCGTGGAGTTTCTCGTTGACGAAGAACGCAACTTCTTTTTTATGGAGATGAACACCCGAATTCAGGTCGAGCATCCGGTAACCGAGATGGTGACGAACTTCGATCTGGTCAAGGAACAGATTCGGGTGTTGGCTGGTGAGCCGCTCAGCTTTGTATTGCATGGTGGGCAGTTGCGTGGCCATGCAATCGAATGCCGGGTGAACGCGGAGGATCCGGCCAAGAACTTCATGCCCTGTCCGGGGAAGGTTACGACGTATCACCCACCTGGTGGGCCGGGGGTACGTGTCGACACGCACATCTTCGCCGGCTACGTGGTCCCGCCGTTCTACGACTCGTTGTTGGCTAAGGTGATCGCTCACGGGAAGGACCGTGCGGAGGCGCTCACCAAGATGAGCCACGCGCTCGACTCGTTTATCGTTGAAGGGGTCACCACAACCATTCCGTTTCTGAAGAGGGTGATCGACCATCCTGACTTCGTGTCGGGAAATGTCGACACGAAGTTCTTGGAGCGAGAAACGGAACTCTTTGAATCGCCGGAATGAAGCTCTCGGTCTATTTCACTCCGCTAGGTATCACAAACCAGGCAATTGCTGGGAAGCCGACTGTAGTGATCGACGTGCTGCGCGCGACATCTTCGATAGTAGCAGCGATGTCGAATGGAGCGCGGGCTGTGGTGCCGGCTGCCAATGCCGACGAAGCGCTGCGCGTGGCCAAGAACCTGGAAAGCGATGACGTGCTCCTCGCGGGTGAAAGAGGCGGGCACCGCATCGAGGGGTTCGCGCTCGGAAACTCGCCGCTGGAGATGACGGCGGATGTGGTCAAGGGCAAAACCCTCGTCATGGCAACAACCAACGGCACCGGTGCGCTTGTTGCCGCAGAGCCGGGACGCCCGGTTCTCGTTGCCGCGATTACCAATTTCTCCGCTCTCGTCGAGCGAGCCCGCCAAGCAGCTGATGAGCACGGGGAGCTGACTGTCCTCTGCGCCGGCAGGGAACGCATGTTTGCGCTCGAGGACGCGTACGTGGCGGGCCGAGTGGTGCAGGCAATGCTGCCCGACGGAAAACGGAAGCACGTCGATCTCAGTGACGCAGCCATCGCAGCGCTCGAGCTGGTGAGGCGATACGGAGACCGCTGGCGTAGAGCGATACGCGCCAGCGCACACGCCCACATGCTGAAGTCAATCGGCTACAAGGAAGACGTCGAGGCGGTCACTGAAGTTGACCTTTTCGACATTGTTCCGGAATATTCAGAACGTCTGATAAAGGTCCCGGACTCGACGTAACATGTCACCCACGCCACGCCGCAGACGCGAACTCCTCGCGATAGTCTCAATTCTGGCGGGCGTGTTCTTTGCCCTGGCTCTTCCTCCCTGGGACATCACTGGTCCGGTAGGTCGGTTCTTCGGTCGTGTGCTGTGGGAGTACCTCGGCTCCGGTGCTGCGTTGATCCCCGCTCTGGGAGTCGTGCTGGGCCTCGCGGGCTTCGGTCGATTCCAGGAGCTGGGTCTCAAGCGAGTATCCGTGCTGATCGCGGGGCTCGTGATCTTGGTCCCATTTGCGATAGCTGTTCTCACTGGTATCCGTGTTCCGGAAGATCTCCCAGCCAACTACAATCTCTGGAGCTTCGTGCATCGCACTGTGGGTGTAATTCCCGCATTCCTGGCGGTGGCTCTTACGTCGGTCATTGGTACTGCTGGGACGGTGATCGTCGGGCTGATCGCGTTGTCGGGGGTGACGATATATACGTTGGATTGGCATCCGTTTAGGAGGTTGGAGCCGGGGAAAAAGAAGACGGAAAAGAGGCAGGAGAAGAAGCAGAGCGAAGAGGAAGCCGACAATGAGCTTCTAGCCTCTCCATCTCCTGCAGCCTCTCTCTCTCCTCGCCGCCGCCCCCGCGCCGAACTCGATTTCAAACCCGATAGTGCGCTAGAGGCATTGGACCGACTTCCCCCCGTAGAATTGCTGACAGGCACAGCTACCGGCGGCTCCGGCAACGACGAAGACGCCCTCGACCACCTCGGCGATGTGTTGATCAAGACACTCGCCACCTTCAAAGTGGAGGCCAAGATCGTCGGGCGCACTACCGGCCCGGTGGTAACTCAGTTCGAGGTGGCGCCGGCTGCGGGCGTGAAGGTGGGTAGCATATCCGCTCTGGCAGACGACCTCGCTCTCGCGATGAGGGCCAAGTCGATACGCATCGTGGCGCCGATACCGGGGCGGGCGGCCGTGGGTGTCGAGGTGCCAAACCCCACCGCGAGTACGGTGCCGATTCGCGAGATGCTGGACACCCCCACCTGGGAGCGCACGCGCGCCATTCTACCGATACCGCTGGGGAAAGATCTGGAGGGTAGGGCGGCCGTAGCTGACTTGGAGAAGATGCCGCACCTGTTGATTGCGGGAGCCACCGGGTCGGGCAAGTCGGTGTGCATCAATACGATTATCACTGGTCTAGTGTACACCTACACACCGCAGCAGCTGCGGTTGTTGATGATCGACCCGAAGATGGTAGAGCTCTCCATGTACAACACACTGCCGCACCTACGGCATCCCGTTGTCAACGACAACAAGCAGGCCGCTCAGGCGCTCAAGTGGACGTTGCACGAGATGCAGCGGCGGTATGAGCTGTTTCATGCGAACAAAGCGCGCAACATCTCTGATTTCAACCGAAAGGTTGAGAGCGGGAAAGAGGTTTGGGAGGTCGGGGACGGCGGACGGGCGGACGGTGAAGCAGGCGGTAGGGCGGTAGGGCGGAAGGGCGGTAGCGGGGAGCAGGGAGCAGGGAGCAGGGAGCAAAGGACTGATGCCGCTCCCGGCTCCGAACTCCCCGCTCCTGAACTGCCGCTTCCCTACGAATCCGGCCTTCTCCCATACATCGTGATCATTGTCGACGAACTCGCCGATCTCATGATGACGGTGCAGGGGGAAGTGGAAAAGCCGCTGGCGATGCTGGCGCAGAAGGCGCGGGCTACGGGCATACACCTCATTCTCGCCACGCAGCGGCCGAGTGTGAACGTCATCACCGGTCTCATCAAGGCCAACTTTCCGAGTCGGATCGCGTTCCGCGTTGCCTCCAAGGTGGACAGCCGTACGATCCTCGATCAGAACGGCGCCGAAACACTCTTGGGTAATGGCGACATGTTGTTCCTACCACCCGGCAAGAGTGAGCCGGTGCGAGTCCAAGGCGCGCTCATCGAAACCGAGGAGACCGAGCAACTCATGGAGTGGTACCGTGAGTGCAAGGAGGCGCGGGACGTCGAACTCGAGAAGCAGGGTAGGGAGGCTCCGGAGACCGGCGAAGAGGACATTCTCGAGGTGGTTGCGGAGCTGGAGATGGAGGAGGAGGGCGGTGTGCGCGGTGGCGGAGACATCGCGGACAGGGACGCGCTCTTCTTGGAAGCCGCCGAGACCTGCATCAGCAATCAGCTCGGTTCGACGTCGCTCCTACAGCGCAAGCTTCGCATCGGGTACGGCCGCGCGGCCCGCATCATCGACCAGCTCTACGAAGCGGGAGTGCTCGGTCCGCCGGACGGGTCCAAGCCCAGGGAAGTGTTGATGGGCTTGGAGGATCTGGAGCAGCTGTAGCTCTCCTGCTGCGCACGCCGATACCCTCCCTTCGCTTGCCTACATGCGCACTGCCGGCGCTTCGCGCCGAGCTAGTGCTTTTTGCGGCGCGCTCCGGGAGGTACCGGCGCGCTTCGCCATGGTTTTGTGCAATGCCGTCCGCCTGCCCGCCTGCCCGCCCGTCCGCCCTCTTTCCATGCGTAGAAATGCCACGCCCTGCGCTCAAATGGTTAACGGCGCTCCGCAACTCACCCTACCTTCCGCCCCATGCCAGTCAAATCTGACCCTGCCACATGGACAGACGCGCGCCACAGGCGAGGACTGACCGGCGAGCTGATAGCGAAGCGGTACTTGGAGGGGGTGGGCTACCGAGTTGTAGACCACCGCTTCCGAGTTGGCCGGCTCGAGATCGATCTCATCGTTCGGAAAGGGGCAGTCGTGGCTTTCGTCGAGGTAAAAGCACGGTCCAGCGCGGTTTTTGGAAGTCCGCTGGAGGCCGTCACTTGGTCGAAGCAGCGCGAGATTGCCAAGGTTGCCGAGTGCTGGATGGATCGCCATGGAGGACCGACAGATGAGTTCCGTTTTGACGTAGTGGGAGTGACTCTCTCCAATGGTGGAAGGGCAGTGGTTCAACACGTTCCAGATGCGTTCAGACCGGGGTGGCGGTAGATATGCTTTCGGGATATATTCGGGAGCAGGGAGCAGGGAGCAGGGAGCAGGGAGCAGGGAGCAGGCTCGTGCAGACCAAAACAAGGAACTCAGCAAGCAGCCATCCGCTCCCGGCTCCCGGCTCCCAGCTCCCCGCTCCCCACTTTCAGTGCGCAATGGAGTAAGATTCGATCACAATTGCATTCGACCATGAGTTTATTGAGGACCGCATCCCGTGAAACAACCCACAAAACAGACCAGTGCACCGATTTCAGACGATCGAAAAAAGGCTCTCAATCTCGCCATCACGCAGATCGAGAAGAACATCGGCAAGGGATCGATCATGCGCATGGGTCAGGACGCGGCCCGTGTGAACATCGGTGCCATTCCTACGGGAGCCATGAATCTCGACGCGGCCATTGGCATTGGCGGCGTGCCGCGTGGTCGGATTACTGAGATCTACGGTCCGGAGTCGAGCGGCAAGACGACCTTGGCGCTGCACGTGGCCGCGCACGCTCAGCGCCTGAACGGTGTTGCCGCATTCATCGACGCCGAACATGCGCTCGATGTTGAGTATGCCAAGAAGCTGGGTGTGGATCTGGATAACTTGCTCGTATCGCAGCCCGACACTGGTGAGCAGGCACTGGAGATTGCCGAGATATTGGTTCGGTCAGGTGCGGTCGACGTGATCGTGGTCGACTCGGTTGCCGCGCTCGTGCCGCGCGCAGAGATCGAAGGCGAAATGGGCGATTCGCACGTCGGTCTTCAGGCTCGACTCATGTCTCAGGCGCTCAGAAAGCTCGCCGGCTCAATCAACCGTTCCCGCACTTCAGTGATCTTCATCAACCAGCTCCGTGAGAAGATCGGCGTGATGTTCGGTAACCCGGAAACCACGACTGGCGGCCGAGCACTGAAGTTCTACTCATCGGTCCGGCTCGACGTTAGGCGGATCGGTCCGGTGAAGGAGCGTGACGAGATCACGGGGTCCAAGGTCCGAGTAAAAGTTGTGAAGAACAAAGTCGCGCCGCCGTTCAGGCAGGCCGAGTTTGACATCATGTTCAACGAGGGCATCAGTCACTCGTCGCTGCTGGTCGACCTTGGCGTCGAGTCGGGTGCAATCGACAAGAGCGGTGCGTGGTACTCGTACGGCAAGGAACGCATCGGTCAGGGCCGCGAGAACGCCAAGCTGTTCCTCAAGGAGCATCCTGATATGGCGGATGAGATTGAGGTCAAAGTGAAGGAATTCCTCGGCATCGCCGGTGCGTCGCCCGAAGGTGAGGCAGTCGAAGAGAATGGTGGCGAAAACGATGAGGAGAAGGGGGAGGAATAACGCCTTATGGTTCCTGTGAGCAGCGCGCCGGTATGCTCGCTCCGCGCACCCTACGTTCGCGATACTCGACGCCTTCGTCGCCGTGAATCGCGAACTCCGGGCAGCGCTTCGCGACAGACCGGCACGCTCCGTCCAGCCGTTGCACGTTGCACGCTGCACGACAACTCGTCCGTCACCCCCTCAACAAAACGCCTGAACCAATGCCCGCCACCTTCAGACGCGTAACGTCACTCGAATCAGACCGCCGGATTCCCGGCAACTTGGTCGTGGAGATCGACGGGCGTCGGTTCACGAGCTTGCCGGCGGACACAATTGCTGCAATTGGTATCGAGGAGCGCGCAGATCTCAGCGGAGCCCAATTCGAGCGACTCGAGCATGCCGCCGATGTCGAAGCGGCGCACATCGTTGCCGTGCGGATTCTCACGGCGATGCCCAGGGCGGTGCAAGAACTCAAGCGGCGGCTCAGGCAGAAGGGCCATGAGGCATCGATTGCCGAAGAGGCGGTCGGGCGCTTGGAAGCTGCCGGTCTCCTCGACGATCAAAAGTTCGCCGAGTACTTCACCAGGTCGCGGCTTGCACGAGGGCATGGACCGCCGCGCATCCTCACCGACCTCCTGAGCCGCGGTGTGGAACGGTCGCTTGCCGAACGCTCGATAACGGAAGTGGTCGAGGATGAGGAAGTGGATTCCAACGAGAAAGCCCGCGCGCTCGCCGAGAAGCGTGCTGCTCAGCTCGGCGATCTGCCGTGGGACACGAAGAGGCGGAGAATGTTGGCGTATCTCGGGCGGCGAGGGTTCAGGGGGTACGAGGTTACCGAGATCGTCGATGAGGTGCTCGCATCGGCGAACCTTTAGAAAGTATCCTTCCTCTGCTCCGCGCGCCGGTACCATCCCTTCGCACACGCTCGCTCGCTGCCCTCGACGCTTCGCAGCCGTGAGAAGCTCGCTCTGCGGTGTGCTTCGGGATGTACCGGACTGCTGCGCACACCCGTTGCCCGTTGTTCTTTGCTCGCTTCGCGTAATCCGTGGTACGTTGCGTGCTTAGAACTCTTGCTTGGATTGGTTGATCTTAGGAGAACTCACCTGTGTGCGGATTTGCCGGCATTGTACGTAACGATGGTCGTGGAGTGGATGCCGAGTCACTGTTACGGATGGCTGCTGCCATTAGGCACAGAGGCCCTGACGGGTACGGCATCTATGTCGGCAAGCGCGTCGGGCTTGCTCACACGCGCCTCAGCATCATCGATCTGAGTGGTGGTGCTCAGCCAATCACCAACGAAGACGGGCAAGTGGTTATCGCCTACAACGGCGAGGTCTACAACTATGTTGAGCTTCAGGCCGAGCTAGAAGGGCTCGGTCACCAATTCAAGACACACTGTGATACCGAGGCCCTCGTGCACGCGTACGAGCAGTGGGGCCCCGACATGCTCGAGCGTCTGAATGGCCAATTCGCGTTTATGATCTACGACCGGCGGTCTGAGTCGGTGTTCCTCGCCCGCGATCGGTTCGGGATTCGTCCGCTGTTCTACGCGGAGCGCGGGGGAAATCTGTTTGTTGCATCGGAGGCGAAGGCGCTCTTTGCGAGTGGCGAGGTCGAAGCAACACCCGACTACCACGGGCTCGATCAGATATTCACGTTCTGGGCAGCGCGCGCTCCGCGTACGCCGTTTGGTGGGGTCTTTGCGCTGGAGCCGGGTTGTTATGCTTTCTATTGTGACGGAAAGCTGCAAGTAAACCGTTATTACTCCCTCACGTACGAGAATACCGCCGACGAACCCACCGACGCTCTCGATCAGCTCGACCGCATAATGCGAACCGGCGTCGATCTTCGCCTGCGTGCCGACGTTCCTGTAGGCGGTTACTTGAGCGGCGGGTTGGATTCGAGCATCACCTGCGCACTTGCCGGTGAGGTGTCACCTTACGCTTTGAGGACGTTCTCGGTCAGCTTTGAAGATCCGGAGTTAGACGAGAGCCAGTACCAGCGAGATGTCGCCCGTGATGTGAAGAGCCAACACGCTGTGCAGCTGATCTCCCAGGGGACGGTGGCGGAGTGTTTCCCTGACGTTTTGTACCACACGGAGACCCCTCTCGTACGAACGGCTTCAGCGCCACTTTTCCTCCTTGCACAACTCACTCGTGAAAACGACATCAAGGTCGTGCTAACCGGGGAAGGATCGGACGAGGTGTTCCTCGGCTACGATCTGTTCAAAGAGACTGTCGTTCGAGAGTTCTGTCTCAGACAGCCGCAGTCCGAAACGCGGCCGCGCCTGTTTGACCGTCTCTATTCCTACCTCGGTGGCAAGGACAGGGCAGGCGAGTTCTGGCGCAAGTTTTTCTTGAGCGCAGGCCTGCCGAGCGACCCGCTGTTCTCGCACATGCCGAGGTTCTTGCTCACATCGCGGATCAAGGATTTCTACGCGGGCGACATGCAAGAAGCGGTGATGGGGTACGACGCTCTGGCTGAACTGCGTGATGAACTTCCCGACGAATTCGCCAATTGGTCATCCCTGCATCGCGCCGCATACCTGGAGGCGACCACCCTGCTTTCGTCTTACCTGCTCTCCTCGCAGGGAGACCGCATGGCGATGGCGCACGGCATTGAGGGACGGTTTCCGTTCCTCGATCACCGGTTATTCGAATTCGCTGCCGCGCTGCCGACGCGCTCCAAACTTCGCGGATTGCGAGAGAAAGACATCCTGCGGCGCTGGGCCGCCGGTCTGGTGCCACCCTCGGTGCACGAACGTCCTAAGCAGCCGTATAGGGCTCCGGACATTCCAGCATTCTTCGGGGCCGAGCAACCGTCATACGTCGAGGAGCAGCTCAGTTACGAGGCACTGACTACTTCGAGCATCTTCGATCCCGACAGCGTTGCGGGCTTGGTCAGACGTTGTACTTCAGGTCGCGCCACTGGATTTCGGGAGAATCAGGCAATGGTCGCGATCTTGTCGACACAGTTGTGGTACTCGCGGTTCGTTGCAGAGGGTGTGCGGGTTGAGGTATTGCCGCTGGAGGGAGCGGATGTGGTGCTGACCGACGACGGAGTATGCATTTAGCAGCGTCTCAGCCGCCCTGTTCGTCGTTGCCACCAGTACAAATCGCGATGCTGCGCACGTGGGTGCCATCGCCAACGGCGTGGTTACAGGGAACTCGCTACGGGAGGTACCGGCACGCTGCGCACACTTCACGCGAATGATGCGGTGGGTGGCCGTGCTATTGTTGCAGGTCGGACAGTATCTGAGCTATTCGCGTCGAGAAGGCTGGTACATCCTTCTTGACCATATCCCACGCGAGCTCGAGGTCGACTCGGAAGTACTCGTGGATCAGAATGTCTCTTGCACCAGCAACGTCGCGCCATGGCACATCCGGATATTTCTTTCTAAACTCGTCGGGAACGCCCTTCGCCGCTTCGCCGATGATCTCGAGACGTCGCACAACGGCATCCTGAATCATGCAGTTCTTCGCGAACTCGTTGAATGTGATGTCGGCAGTATACTGCCGCAGCTGATCGGCGCTCTCCAACATATCCTCGAGAACGATCAATACTGACCGGGTCATAAGATTGGGACCAACTCAGCGAGGATTCGGTCCTTGAGTCTAGGATGAAGGGCGTTCGCAGTCACGACATCCACGTCGCGACCCAATAGCTCAACAAGGTCCAGTCGAAGACCCGACAGATCCAACAACGTCCGGCCCTCTTCCAACTCGACGATGATATCAATGTCGCTGCTGTCTGTCTGCTCGCCCCTGGCCACAGATCCGAACAAGGCAGCACTCACAACACCGCGTTTTCGCAGTACGTGCTGGACTTTGTCTCGGATTTCGGCAACGGTGCTCGTCATGAGACTAATCTAAACGAATCCGTGGGGCTTGCACCTACCTGTGTCGCAACCCTTTGCGATCTCAACCTTAGCGCTCAATGTGCTCCGCGCTGTCCGGTGCCCGCTTCTTGATCCTCAGTCTCCAATCACGAAGCTCCATTCTGCACTCTGCACTCTGCACTCGTCATTCTACTCCCCCCTGGAGCGATCACTCGGAACACAGTTACCTTACGCCCATGAAAACTTCAGAAGTAAGACAGTCATTCGTTGATTATTTCAAATCGCGGGGGCACACGCACGTTCCATCTGCGTCGCTCGTGCCTGCCGCCGATCCGACATTGTTGTTCACCAACGCCGGCATGGTGCAGTTCAAGCATGTGTTCCAGGGCATCGAGAAGCGCGACTACAGTCGCGCGGTGACGGTCCAGAAATGCGTGCGCGCAGGGGGCAAACACAACGACCTCGAACAGGTCGGCCACACCGCGCGTCATCACACCTTCTTCGAGATGCTCGGCAACTTCTCGTTCGGCGACTACTTCAAGCGTGACGCTATCGAATACGGCTGGGAGTGGGTCACCAGCTCCGACTACCTCGGCATAGATCCCGACCGGCTGTATGTCTCAGTGCATCACACCGACGACGAGGCTCGCAAGCTCTGGCACGAGATCACGGGCATCAGCAAGGACCGCATCTACGGACTCGGCGACAAGGACAACTTCTGGCAGATGGCCGATACGGGTCCGTGTGGGCCGTGCAGCGAGATATTTGTTGATATCAGGCATCTCACACAGGCGGACGGAGCTAGGTCGGACGGTCGGACGGTCGGACGGTCGGACGGTGGCTCGGCGGTAGGTGGCAAGGTGCCGACGCTCGAAGAGTTCATTGATCTCAATGAGGCAGGGCATTTGCTGGAAATCTGGAATCTGGTCTTCATGCAGTTTGATCAGGCTGCTGATGGATCGCGGACGCCGTTGCCGGCGCCTTCGG